>CAZCKZ010000299.1:0-2427 GCA_964499395.1 uncultured Gallionella sp.
TGTCAAGAACTACATTACGCCGAGCGGTCACCGCAGGTTGCAGGAAGAACTCGATAATCTGTGGAAAACAGAACGCCCGGCATTGGTCAAAACCATCACCTGGGCAGCATCAAACGGCGACCGTTCGGAAAATGGCGACTATATCTACGGAAAAAAACGACTGCGCGAAATTGACCGCCGGGTGCGATTTTTACGCAAGCGCCTGGAATTGGCCGAAGTGGTTGATCCGGCACAACGCGGCGAGTGTGATCAGGTGTTTTTCGGTGCGACCGTGACGGTTTGCGATTCCAGCGGTTGCGAAAGCACCTACAGTATCGTGGGCGTGGACGAAGCGGATGTGTCAGCCGGCCGGATCAGCTGGGTTTCTCCGCTGGCACGGGCTCTGCTCAAGTTAAGAGAGGGTGAGGTGGCGACATTGCGCACACCGACCGGAATCAACGAGCTTGAAGTGGTGGCTGTCGTTTATTGCATATTGGATTAAGCATTTCAGTTGAATGCCGGCATGCGATCTGGCGGAAGCTTTACGCTTTACCGGAAGTTTGTTATGTTGCGATCCTGATTAGCTACAAACCGGCACCGGAAATCCAGGTTGTTGTTCCCGATTTACTGAACCCTACCGATCATGGATACAGGATTGTTAAAGCTTCTGAACGGCAACGAGCAAAACTATCCGCATGCGCTGGAAGGACAGTTTCCGCGCGTGTTCGAAAAGATCATGGCGCTGTGGAACACGCCGGACTTTGAACATTATATGGTCGACCTGATGACCACGACGCGCACCAACCGCGAAGGTTTCCCCCGGGAAGTGGCGTCCGACATCATCTATCTGATCATGCTTCATGAACGCAACGCCGCATCGGCTGACAACTACAGCTGGGCAAAGGTATTAAGGGATGACCAGGCATGAAATGGGATACATGAAATAACGGCAGTGCCCCGGTTATGCAGTGATTTTTTACAGTTCAAGAACCAAACAACGCCTTTAGGAAACCACCATGAAAAAAATAGAAGCCGTGATCAAACCATTCAAGCTGGATGATGTACGCGAAGCGCTTTCCGAGGCGGGTATCAGCGGATTGACGGTGACCGAAGTAAAAGGTTTCGGCCGGCAAAAAGGTCATACCGAGCTGTACCGCGGCGCGGAATATGTGGTGGACTTCCTGCCCAAGATCAAAATCGAGGTGGTGATTCCGACGGAACTGCTTGAAACTGCGATCGACGCCATTTTGAAGTCCGCGCATACCGGAAAAATCGGCGATGGCAAGATCTTTGTCTCGGCAGTGGAACAGGTGGTTCGCATACGCACCGGCGAGACCGACGAATCCGCGCTGTAATACCTGTCCATAACAAAGTCATGGCGGACCTCCCACACTGACTTGTTGCGACAAACCCAGTTGTTCGGAATAATTTCCCGCACCCTGCGGACGTGGCACAATCGCGTCCCGCACGATTCCTGATCCGATTTCATGCTGAGTTACCGCCACGCCTTTCATGCCGGCAATCACGCCGATGTGCTGAAACACTGCATCGAAGTGCAATTGCTGCGCTATCTGGCACAGAAAGACAAACCGTTCTGGTACATCGACACCCATGCCGGCGCGGGTTGCTATTCCCTTGATAGCGGCTATGCCGCCCAGAACGCGGAGTATCAAAGCGGCATTGCGCGGCTGTGGGAGCGCGACGATCTGCCCGCATCCCTGGCCGAGTATGTGGCGCTGGTGAAGCGTTTCAATCCCGATGGGCAATTGAAGCTCTATCCCGGTTCGCCGCTGCTTGCGCTGGAGTTGTTGCGCGAGCAGGACCGGATGCGGCTGTTCGAGCTGCACCCCGCCGACAGCGAAATCCTGAAGCAGAATTTTGCCGGCCATGGCACGCAGGTGCTGACGCAGCAGGCCGACGGCTTCGCTGCGCTGAAAGCCCTGTTGCCGCCCCCGCCGCGCCGCGCGCTGGTGCTGATTGACCCGCCCTATGAAGACAAGCAGGATTATCAGCGTGTGGTGTCAGCCTTGCGCGAGGGGCTGAAGCGCTTCGCCGGCGGAATGTATGCGGTCTGGTATCCGCAGTTGCAGCGCGCCGAGGCGCGGCAGCTGCCCGAACAGCTCAAGAAACTGCCGGTGAAAAGCTGGCTGCATGTTGCGCTCGGCGTGCAGGCTCCCAGTGAAGATGGCTTCGGCATGCACGGCAGCGGCATGTTCATATTCAATCCTCCCTGGACTTTGCATGCCGAGCTGCAGCAGGTGATGCCCTATCTGGTTGAAGTGCTGGGCCGGAAGGGGGAGGGCAGCTTCGTGCTGGAATACCAGGAGAATGCTTAAACCCGAATTGTTCATTAGCCCGTTTTGATTTTTCATCAAAACGCGCAAACCCTGTAGGAGCGGGCCATGCCCGCGATAAAATTGTTTCGCGGGCATGGCCCGCTCCTACAAG
>CAZCKZ010000300.1:0-2407 GCA_964499395.1 uncultured Gallionella sp.
TGCCTGCGACATCAGGCGTGCATGCAGGCCCATTTGCGAATCGCCCATCTCGCCCTCAATCTCGGATTTCGGTGTCAGCGCGGCAACCGAATCGATCACCACCACGTCCACCGAAGCGGAACGCACCAGCATGTCGGTGATTTCCAGTGCCTGTTCGCCGTTGTCAGGCTGTGAGATCAGCAAATCCTCGACCTTCACACCCAACTTTTGCGCATACTGCGGATCGAGCGCGTGTTCCGCATCGATGAACGCCGCCGTGCCGCCCAGCTTCTGCATTTCGGCGATGATCTGCAAAGTCAGCGTGGTCTTGCCGGATGATTCCGGACCGTAGATTTCCACCACGCGGCCGCGCGGCACGCCGCCCACGCCCAGCGCGATGTCCAGTCCCAGCGAGCCGGTGGACACGACCTGTATGTCACGCGCCACATCGTGCTCGCCGAGGCGCATGATCGAGCCTTTGCCGAATTGTTTTTCGATCTGGCCCAGCGCGGCTGCCAGTGCCTTTGTTTTATTGTCGTCCATTTTTATTCCCTTTCAAAAATCGATGCCGGATTGTGGCACATCATTTTGCATTTGTACAGAACGTTCGTTCTGTTTATGTTTCAGGCCGTTTCAGTCCTGTTATTCAGCAGGTCGGCGATGCCTTGCAGCGCGATTTGCACTGCCTGGGCACGCACTTCGGAACGATTTCCATTCAGCTGAAAGCGTTGCGCACGGGTCTCGCCGTTCTTTATTCCCCAGGCGAACCATACCGTACCCACCGGCTTTTCCGCCGTGCCGCCACCCGGCCCGGCGATACCGCTGACAGCCAATGCCGTTTGCGCTGAACTGTGCTGCAACGCGCCCGCCACCATCTCGCGCACCGTCATCTCCGACACTGCGCCGTGTTGTCTGAGCGTCGTCTCGCGCACGCCCAGCATCTGCTGCTTGGAAAGATTGGAATAAGTAACGAAACCGCGCTCGAACCAGGCAGAACTGCCCGCCACCTCGGTGATCGCCTGCGCCACGCCACCGCCGGTGCAGGATTCCGCGGTCGCCAGCATCATGCCGTGCGATTTCAGTAATGTGCCGACCTGAACAGCCAAAATATCCATTAAAAGCCTCCGTACAATGCGACGAGCAAAGACTTTTACAAGCCGTGCGCCAGATCGTTCTGTATATCCACGACCGCTTCCAGCCCGACTGCGATGCGTATCAGTCCATCCGTGATCCCTGCCGCCGCGCGCGCCTCGGGCGTGATGCGCGCATGGGTGGTGCTGGCTGGATGGGTGATGGTGGTCTTGGTATCGCCCAGATTGGCGGTAATGGATAGCAGCCTGGTGTTGTCAACGACGCGCCATGCTGCAGCCTTGCCGCCCTTCACTTCGAAGGATACGATGCCGCCGCCGGTTTTCTGCTGGCGCTTCGCCAGTTCATGCTGCGGATGCGAAGGCAAACCCGGGTAGAAAACCCGTGCCACATTCGGCTGCGCTTCCAGCCAGCGCGCCAGCTCCAGCGCGTTGGCACTGTGCGCCTCCATGCGCAGCTTGAGCGTTTCGATGCCCTTCAGAAACACCCAGGCATTGAACGGGCTCATGGTCGGACCGGCAGTACGCAAAAAGCCATACACGCTTTCCATATTCTTCCTGCTGCCCAGCACCGCACCCCCGAGCACACGCCCCTGACCGTCGATGTACTTGGTCGCGGAATGGATCACGATGTCCGCGCCCAGTTGCAGCGGACGCTGCAGGATAGGCGTACAGAAGCAGTTGTCCACCGCCAGTAACGCGCCGCAACTTTTGGCTATCGCGGCAATAGCGGCTATATCGGAAATCTCGGTGAGCGGATTGGACGGCGTTTCCAGAAAAAACAGCCTGGTATTGGGGCGGACTGCAGCCTGCCATTCAGCGACAACCGTTGCGGAAACGTAAGTTGTTTCCACACCGAATTTCTTGATGACGTTGTTGAACAGATTCACCGTCGAGCCAAACAGACTGCGCGAAGCAACGATGTGATCGCCCGCCTTGAGCAGACCCATCACGCAAGCCAGTATCGCCGACATGCCGGAAGCGGTCGCTACGCATTGCTCGGCGCCCTCCATCGCCGCAAGCCGCTCCTCGAACATGGTGACGGTGGGATTGGTGAAGCGCGAATAGATGTTGCCCGGCTGTTCGCCGATGAAACGCGCGGCGGCCTGGGCGGCATTCTCGAACACGAAGCTGGAAGTCAGGAACAAGGCTTCGCTGTGTTCGCCGAACTGGCTGCGCACCGTGCCGGCATGTACCGCCAACGTTTCCGGCTGGTAGGATGATTCAGACATGATTGCCCCTTAAATTAAAAAACCCGGATAGCTTGGCGCTAAACCGGGTTTCCCACGCTTTAGCTGAATTTATTATGCGCCCGCAAGCTGATCCTCAAATCGGCGCAG
>CAZCKZ010000301.1:0-2406 GCA_964499395.1 uncultured Gallionella sp.
GCGCGCTCAGGTCGTCGAAAAAAATGCCGCCGACGCCGCGCGGTTCGTTGCGATGTTTGATGTAAAAATACTCGTCGCACCATTTCTTGTATTTGGTGTGCAGTTCCGCACCGAACGGCGCAAGCGAATTCTTGCAGGCCTGGTGGAAATGCACCGCGTCTTCCGCAAAACCGTAATACGGCGTCAGGTCCATGCCGCCGCCAAACCAGAACACCGGCTCGGCCCCGTCCTTCATCGCGACGAACATGCGCACATTCATATGCACCGTGGGCGCGTAGGGGTTGCGCGGATGAAACACCAGCGACACGCCCATCGCCTCCCAGCGGCGGCCTGCCAGCTCGGGACGGTGCGCGGTTGCCGAAGGCGGCATCTTTTCGCCCTTTACGTGGGAAAAGGCCACGCCGCCGCGCTCCAGCACGTTGCCTTCCTCGAGTATGCAACTTGTGCCGCCGCCGCCTTCGGGCCGGTCCCAGCTGTCGCGCAGGAATTTACTGCCGTCCACCTGCTCCAGCCTGTCGACGATGAGTTCCTGAAGTTCAATCAGGTATTCCCTTACCGCGTCGGAGTTGAAATCACTCATGGTTTTTCCAATGTCGATTAGTTGCGTATGATTTTACCATCAGCCCACATGGTGATGGTTGAGGGTTTCCTGTATTTGCCGACGCGTCCCGGTAACACCCACACCTTGCGCCCGAACAAGCGACGGCATTGCGCATAGGTTCTGGCGGGATACTGTCCGCTGCGGTTTGCGCTGGTGGAGACCAGCGCGCTGCCGACGCCACGGCAGAGTTGTGCGGCCTGTTTGTGCGCAGTCAAACGTATGGCCAGGGTGTCGTGTTTGCCGCGCAGCCAGCGCGGCGCGGAAGGCAGGGCCGGCATCAGATAGGTGACGGCCTGCGCACCGGCGATTTTTAGCTTCTGCTGTTCAGCCGGTGTGAGCGGATGCAGATAGCGCTCAACCTGGCGATAGTCTGACGCGATCAGGATCAGTCCCTTGTGCTGTGCGCGCTGCTTGAGCCGGAGCAGGCGTTGCACCGCGATGCGATTGTCCGGGTCGCAGCCCAGGCCATAGCAGGATTCGGTGGGATAGGCGATCAGGCCGCCGCGTCTGAGGTGTGCGGCAATGCGGCGATACGATGCGCTGTGCCTGAACAATTATTTCCTGCTTGCGGCAATCGCGCGATAGCCGATGTCGTGGCGCATTTGGCAGCCGTCGAAGCGGATGCCGTCGGCGATTTCGTAAGCGCGCTTCTGCGCCATCTTGATCATCGTGCCCAGTGCGGTCACGCACAGCACCCGCCCGCCGCTGGTGACCACCTTCCCGTCCTGCAGCGCGGTTCCGGCATGGAATACATGCGCGTCTTCGAGCTTGCCCGCCGGTTTGTTATCGGGCAGGCCGGTAATCACATCGCCCTTGCGCGGCGTGTCGGGGTAATTGGCGGCGGCCATGACCACGCCGAGCGCGGTGCGCCTGTCCCATTCAGCTTCCACCTGGTTCAGCGTGCCGTTGATGGCATGTTCGACGATGTCGGAGAAATCACTTTTCAGGCGCAGCATGATGGGCTGGGTTTCCGGGTCGCCCATGCGGCAGTTGAATTCCAGCACCTTGATAGCGCCGTCAGGCGAGATCATCAGCCCGGCATAGAGAAAACCGGTGAAGACGATGCCTTCCTTTGCCATGCCGCTGACAACCGGCTGGATCACCTCGTGCATCACGCGTGCATGCAGTTCGGGCGTGACGACCGGCGCGGGCGAATAAGCGCCCATGCCGCCGGTGTTGGGGCCAAGGTCGCCATCCAGCAAACGTTTGTGATCCTGGCTGGTCGCCATCGGCAATATATTCTTGCCATCCACCATCACGATAAAGCTGGCTTCCTCTCCCGAGAGGAATTCCTCGACCACCACGCTCGCACCGGCATCGCCCAGTTTGTTGTCCGCAAGCATCATGTCGATCGCGGCAAGAGCCTCGTCCTTGCTCATTGCAACCACGACACCCTTGCCTGCCGCGAGGCCGTCTGCCTTGACCACGATCGGCGCGCCGTGTTTTTCGACATATGCCTTCGCCGGCCCGATCTCGCTGAAGGTTTCGAAGAAGGCGGTCGGTATGTTGTGCCGCACCATGAACCGCTTGGCGAAATCCTTGGAGGATTCGAGTTGCGCGGCGGCTTTGGTCGGGCCGAATATCTTCAGCCCGGCGGCGCGGAACGCATCCACGATACCCGCCGCAAGCGGCGCTTCGGGACCGACGATGGTCATGTGGATGTCCTCGCGCTGCGCGAACGCGATCAGTTCGGGAATCGCGGTGATCGCGACATTTTCCATCCCGTCTTCCAGCGCGGTGCCCGCATTGCCCGGCGCAACGTACACTTTCTGAACCCTGGCGCCCTGCGCGAGCCGCCAGGCCAT
>CAZCKZ010000302.1:0-2399 GCA_964499395.1 uncultured Gallionella sp.
AAAAGATATTTACATGGGCCCGCCACAACTCGAATGCTTTGAGGTTGTTTTATAGGGATAACTTCCAAACAGTAAGGAATTGCTCACGTTTTCAAATCAAACTGTTCGTTCGCTTGTTTTCCCTGCGCATATCGCATCGCGCAAAGAATGAGGCCACCCGGAACACACCTCTGACAAATCGCACCGTGCCCTGCCAAAGGCTGTGGGTGCTGAGCTACAATGCCCATATGTGAAATAACGGTCAGCCAGGATATACGAGCGCTGTGCAGTCTCGAAAAAGATATTGATGGGCATATCAGGTACTGGTGTACAGATTGATCAATAATTATTATTAGTGACCGGGTTCGAATTTGATTCATGCAGAAAAGATGCGAAGCAGGCAAGCACAAGCACTTCGGCGTATAACCGTTCAGGACAACATCCACATTTGACAGGATCATCGTTTGGCGATAGCCAGACAAGCCGGTCAGCAGCCGATTAAATAGAATAAGTAATTGATATAAAACACAGTACACAATGAATCTCGACCCCCGCACCCTGCTGTTTTCGCTGGTTCTGACCTACGGCTTGTCGGTACTGGGCATATTCGTCGCCGCTGCCGGTCGCAAGAGCAGCAAACCGGACGGGATGAGGAAATGGGCCATGGCGATGTTCCTGGAAATGCTGACCTGGGGGCTGATTGCGGCCCGCGGCAGGATTCCCGATTTCTTCTCGGTCGTTGTCGCCAACGGCTTGCTGTCCGCAGCGTTCGCATTGATACTGGTCGCGGTTTATGAATTCCAGCAACGGCGATTGCCGCGCTGGCAGTATCTGGTGCCGGTCGCGCTGACCGTGTTGATGGCGGCCATACTGCAGGAACACATCCGCAGCCGCTTCGTCTGGGACGGCCTGATCTACGGCTTCCAGATCGTGCTGATCGGGCGCGCGCTGCTGTCCGATACGGATACCCGCGCCGGGCAGGCCTGGCGGCTTCTGTTCAGCGGAGTCGTGATACTCCTGCTGGTGCTGGTATTCCGGGCCGGATTCGCATTGTCCGGCCACATCCAGTTTGCCCAGCCGCAAAATATCCTGGTACTCCAGCCGATACAGCTCATCGCGTTTATCGCAGCCATGTCGATGGCGCTGCTCGGATCATTCGGTTTCCTGTTATTGGTCAAGGAGCGCACCGACCGGGAATTCATTCACCTGGCGATGACCGACAGCCTGACCCAGATCCCCAACCGGCGCGCGCTGACTGACTATGCCGAGCGTTCGCTGGCCCGGCGCACCGGTTTGCCGATGGCGTTGCTGATGATAGACGCGGACCACTTCAAACTTATCAACGATACCCACGGCCACCAGGTCGGCGACGAGGTATTGTGCAAACTTGCCTCGCTGCTTTCGGCAAGGCTGCGCGGACATGACCTGATGGGACGCTTCGGCGGCGAAGAGTTCATGGTGATCGCGCCGGAAACCGGTGCCGAAGGCGCGCTGGTACTGGCCGAATCGTTGCGCAAGATTATCGACTCCACGCCGTTTGCCACTGCGAAAGGGATAATCCCGCTCTCGGTTAGCATCGGCATATCCAACTGCCCCGCCACTGCCAGGCGGGAACTGAAAGACATGCTGGCGGAAGCCGATGCCGCGCTTTATGATGCCAAGCGAACCGGTCGCAACAAGGTAGTATGTTTCGGCATCGCGAGCGCGCAGGTATTTCAAATGCCATCCGCAACCGGGCGATAAACACAAACAACAGGCTGGAATTGCGCTAATCCAAATCGTTATCGGGGCCGCACCATGAATCTTGCTGAATTGTTCCAACATGAAACCGGTTTGCAGGACCTTCCCTCATGCGAGACATTGTTCAAGGAAGGCGATCCGGGCAATCTGATGTATGTATTGATGTCCGGCACTGCCGACATCATCGTGCACAACCAGGTGGTCGAGACCGTTGGGCCGGGCGCGATCATCGGCGAGATGGCGATGATCGACGAAGGGACGCGTTCCGCGACCGTCATCGCGAAGAGCGATTGCAAACTGTTGCCGATCGATCACAAGCGCTTCAATTTCCTGGTCCAGCAGACACCCAACTTTGCAGTTCACGTGATGCGCGTGATCGCGACGCGTTTGCGCAGGACGGATAGGTTGCTGTGATTGAATTCTACGAAGCGGATTCGGTATAAGCCGATTAGTAGATAACTAATTCGCTTTAGATGGATTAATGATGAATAAAGCTAAGAAACTTTCCTCAAACAATGGATACAAGTTTCTTCGCGAAGCTTTCGCCGCAGAACAGAATGCCCTCAAATCGCGGCTGGAACTAGCGAATCAATCCATCACGCACAGCGGAGAACTGGGGGCGGTAAATGAGCAATCATTTATAGATTTCCTCCGGCAGAATTTGCCACAACGATACGCGG
>CAZCKZ010000303.1:0-2378 GCA_964499395.1 uncultured Gallionella sp.
GCAAGGATGTCACCGACAAATTCCTGTCCGGCCTGCCCGGCATCCAGAAGGAAGGTTGCGACGGCATCATCACCTCGGCGCGCTTCATCCTGCATCGCGCCCACCAGCATACCCGCACCGTATGCCTGGAATTCTTCGGCCAGGTTCGCGATGCGGTTCCCGCGATCGTGGAAATCAAATCCTATATGGACGCGCATTCCAGCGCTTTGCTGGCCGGGCTGGAACATCTGGACGAGCGCTATCTCAAGGCGGTGGGCTATGCCACCAAATCGAAACGCGGCACCCGTCCAAAGATGGTGCTGGTCGCCGATGTGGTGAGCGACGATGCGGATGCGGCGGCACTGGCCGCTTCGGAAATGGTGCGCCTGGCCAATCTGCGCAGCGGCGAAGGTTTCATCGCGGTATCCGCCGAGGCGCGCAAAAAATTCTGGCTGGACCGTGCGCGCACCGCCGCGATTGCCAAACACACCAACGCGTTCAAGATCAACGAGGACGTGGTGATCCCGCTGCCGCGCATGGGCGATTATTGCGACGGCATCGAGCGCATCAACATCGAGCTGTCGCTGCACAACAAGCTCAAGCTGCTGGATGCGCTGGATGAATTTTTCGCCGGCGAGCTTCCTTTGTATTACCAGGACGACAAGCAGCTCGGCGATGCCGAACTGCTCGGGAATCGGGTCCAAGAAACCGCACAAGTGCTGGCCGATGTGCGTAGCCGCTGGCAGTGGCTGCGCGATAATCTGGATGCGCCGCTGTCGGATTGTCCTTTTGCACCCGCTGACGCGCAAGATTCCAGAACGGTGTTCGACTCGGTCCAGCGCCACCAACTGGTTGCTTCATGGAAACGCGAAGTGCGCGAGCCGCTGCGCCAGATTTTCAGCGGCAGCACTTATCAACCCATTCTCGAGCAGTGCAGCAGCATCCACCAGAGCGTGCTTAAAAGCCGCGTGTTCATTGCGCTGCACATGCACGCCGGGGACGGCAACGTGCATACCAACATTCCGGTGAACTCGGACAACTACGAAATGCTGCAGCAGGCCAATGGCGCGGTGGCGCGCATCATGCAGCTGGCGAAAGACCTGGGCGGGGTGATTTCCGGCGAACACGGCATCGGCATCACCAAATTCGATTTTCTCGATGCGGAGGAAATCGCCTCGTTCACCGCTTACAAGAAGCAGGTCGACCCGGAAGGCCGCTTCAACAAAGGCAAGTTGCTCAGCGGTGGCAACCTGGAGCGCGCCTATACCCCGAGCTTTAACCTGATGGAACTGGAAAGCCTGATCCTGGAAAAAAGCGAACTGGGCGATATCTCCGATTCGATCAAGGACTGTTTGCGCTGCGGCAAGTGCAAGCCGGTGTGCAGCACCCATGTGCCGCGCGCCAACCTGCTGTATTCGCCGCGCAACAAGATACTCGGCACCTCGCTGCTGATCGAGGCGTTCCTGTACGAGGAACAGACCCGCCGCGGCGTTTCGATCGCGCACTTCGACGAATTCGGCGATGTCGCCGACCATTGCACCGTGTGCCACAAGTGCCTGAACCCCTGCCCGGTTGACATCGATTTCGGCGATGTGTCGATCGCGATGCGCAATTTCCTGCGCAAGCAGGGCAAGAAAAAATTCAGCCCGGTCACTGCGGCGTCGATGCTGTTTCTCAACGCCACCGATCCGACCACCATCAAACTGGTGCGCAAGGTGATGATAGCGTGGGGATACAAGGCTCAGCGCATCGGCTACCAGTTTGCCAGGCGTTTCGGCCTGCTGAAAGGCCAGGTCAAACGGCCGCCTGCCACGGTGGGCGGCGCATCGCTGAAATCGCAGGTGATCCACTTCATCAACAAACCGATGCCGGGCAATCTGCCGAAAAAAACCTCGCGCGCGCTGCTCGACATCGAGGACAACAGCGTCGTGCCCATTATCCGCAACCCGCATAACGCCGGGGAAGACAGCGAAGCGGTATTCTACTTCCCCGGTTGCGGGTCGGAGCGTCTGTTCGGCCAGGTCGGTTTGGCGACCCAGGCGATGCTGTACGAGACCGGCGCGATCACCGTGCTGCCGCCGGGCTATCTTTGCTGCGGCTATCCGCAAAATGCGTCCGGCCAGACAGACAAGGCCAACCAGATCACCACCGACAACCGCGTGCTGTTCCATCGCGTCGCGAACACGCTGAACTATCTCGACATCAAAACGGTGATCGTGTCGTGCGGGACCTGCATGGACCAGCTGCTGAAATACCAGTTCGACAAGATATTCCCCGGCTGCCGCCTGCTCGACATCCACGAATACCTGCTCGAGAAGAACGTCAAGCTGCAGGGTGTGGAAGGAGTGCGATACATGTACCACGACCCGTGCCACTCGCCGATGAAGACCTACCAGCCG
>CAZCKZ010000304.1:0-2351 GCA_964499395.1 uncultured Gallionella sp.
CCACGCGCAGCCGCAGCCGGATCAGGCTGCCCGTCACGGCAACAAGCCCAGGCGCCGCGAACGCATGAAGGTCACGCGCATCAACAACAACACCATCAGCAGCAGGGCCGCCACCTCCGTCCATACCAACAGCGGCGAGACGCCCTTGAGAAAGATCAACTTGGACAGCGCCACGTAGTAACGGGCCGGCACCACATAGGTGAAATACTGTAATGCCACCGGCATATTGTCGATGGCGAAGATGAAGCCGGACAATAGAAACGCCGGGAGAAAGGTGCTGATCAACGAGATTTGACTGGCCAGCATCTGATTGCCCGCCACCATGGAAATCAATGCCCCTTGCAGCATCACCACCAGCACGAAAACCGCGGACACCAGGGTCAAAGCCGGCAATGAGCCACGCAGCGGCACATCGAACACATACACCGCCGCGCCGACCGCCAACAGCAGATCCGCCATGCCGATGAAGAAATAGGGAAACAATTTTCCCACCAGGAATTCTCCGCGGGTGAGCGGCGTGGTGCGCAACATGACCAGATTGCCGTACTCGATCTCCCGGGCGATGGTCAGCGAGGTCATCAATGCGCCGATTACGGCCATGACGATGGCGATCACTCCCGGCACGATGGCAAGACGACTCTCCTTGGCCTCATTGAACCAACTGCGATCCTCGATACGAATCGGCGGCGACCGCTCGCTCAAGGACAGGGCGTAGTCGTTGATCAAGGCCGCGGCATAATTGCGTAACAACCGCGCGGTATTGGCATCCACGCCGTCGAGCAACAGCTGCAATGTGGCATCGCGGCGGCTGAGTCTCTTGGCGTAATCGAGCGGCACCACCAGACCCGCCCAGATCTTGCCGTCCTGCAAGGCGGCGCGCAGGGATTGGCGATCATGAAACCTGGCCACCACTTGAAAGGCATGACTGGCGTCGAAGCGGGCGACGATGTCATCGGACTGCGCATCCTGCGACTCCTGAAACACGCCGATGGGTGCCTCACTGATATCCAGGCGCACCGCATAGCCGAACAGAAATAACAACATCAAAGGCATCAGCAGGATCAAGGCCAGACTGCGCGGGTCGCGCAGCAGATGCCACCATTCCTTGCGTGCCATGGCGCGAACGTGCTGCAGATTCATGACCGGCCCCGCGCCGCCGCCTCTTCCAGCACCGCGACGAACACATCCTCCAATTCGGGTGTCACCACTTCCAGTTTGGAGATCGTCGCGTGATGCTGCGCCGCCGTGCGGCGAATCTTGTCCAGCACCGCCGTGACCGTCACGCCGGCATTGAGACGAATGCGCAAGCGGCCGACATGGGGAATGATTTCACGGATTTCATTCCACCCCTGCAGCAACCGCGCACACTGCCCGCAGTCAGCGGCATGCAATTCGACGATCGGGGTCGCCAACGGTCGTTCCAACAATGCCTGCGGCGTTCCCTGTTCAACGATCAGCCCGGCATGCATCAAGGCCAAGCGGTCACAGAATATCGCCTCATCCATGTAGTGAGTGGTCACCAGAATACCGATACCGGTCTCCGCCAATCCATAGATGAGTTCCCAAAAGTGTTGGCGCACCAGCGGGTCCACGCCGGATGTGGGCTCATCCAGAAACAAAACCTGCGGCTGATGCAGCAAGGCCGCGGCCAACGCCAGGCGGCGCTTGAAACCCAGGGGCAGGGTCTCGGCCCGGACCGCGGCCTGGCGCTGCAGATCCAAATGCGTCAGCGCCCAATGCAAACGTTCCCGGCGCCGAGCACCGCGTAAACCGTAGAGGCCCGCCTGCAATTGCAGATTCTCCTCCACGCTCAGATCGTCATACAGGGCAAAGCGCTGCGCCACATACCCGAGGCGGCCGCGGGCCCGCCGCGCATGGCGCACCATGTCAATGCCCGCGACCCGGATCTCCCCCGCACTGGGCGGCAGCGTACCGCAGAGCATGCGAATGGCGGTGGTCTTCCCCGCACCGTTGGCGCCGAGCAGACCGAATACTTCCCCTTTGTTAATGCCGATATCGAGGGCATTGACCGCCACGAAGTTGCCGAAGCGGCGCGTCAGGCCTTGCGCCGCGATCACCGGCCCATCGCCGTCAGCGCTGAATTCAGGCTGCGCGCTCATCACCCTCCGCCTCCTGCAATGCCAAATCGCGCAGCGCCGTGTCATGCAACGAAGGCATGGTCACTTGCACCCGCAAATCGGAACACAGATTGGCCGCCGCCCGGGTAAAGCTTGCGGCCTGGGAGCCGTCTTCCAACCACACATGGAGACGCGGCCCCACCGCAAACACCAGGCGCACCCCGGGGACAGCGCGCAGCCGTTCGCGATAGTCACGTACGTCAGGACCGGAGA
>CAZCKZ010000305.1:0-2323 GCA_964499395.1 uncultured Gallionella sp.
CTTCGGCCGACCCATGATGAGTACCTTTTTCGCAATTCTTTTTTACTTTGCCACTTTGGTTTTTGTTGTGGGTTTGTTGTACCGTATCAGCGTTTATACCCGTACTCCCGCCCCGCTCAAGATACCCACCACGCCGGCACCGACCACATCCGGCGGGGTGGTGTTGCGCATGATGCGCGAGGTGTTCCTGTTTGAGAGCCTGTTCAAAGCTAATTTATGGACATGGGGCTTGGGATGGTTGTTTCATGGCAGCCTTGCCCTTGTTCTGCTGCGTCACCTTCGTTATTTCACCGAGCCAGTCTGGCCTTTGGTGGCGTTGATTCAACCGTTTGGCATGTACGCAGGCATCACCATGGTGCTGGGTGTGGCGGGACTGTGGGCACGGCGCATTTTTGTAGAGCGCATCCGCTACATCTCCACCCCCTCAGATCACCTGATGCTGGCACTGTTTCTGGCGATTGGGCTATCCGGACTGATGATGAGATTTGTTGTGCATGGCGATGTGATCGCCGTGAAGGGATTCATGCTCGGGTTGATGCATTTTAACTTGCAACCGTTACCTTCCAGTATCGGCCTTTATGTGCACCTGTCTCTGGTTGCAGTGCTGTTGATGATTTTCCCGATCAGCAAACTGCTGCATGCGCCCGGGTTGTTTTTCTCACCCAGCCGCAACCAGGTGGACAATCCTCGCGAGAAGCGCCATATCGCTGCCTGGGCGAAACGAATGGAATCGGAGAACTAGCATCATGGCGGATATTGTCGCACCAGCTTACCGTGTTATTCCCATCATTCCCGCATTGAAGCCGGGAGCGATGGAAGGAAGCGGCCCTTATGTTTCCGGCGAAAAAATGAATGAGGATTTGGGCTTTCCGGGCAAACTGGTGGATGACTGGCATGACAAAGCCATTGCCAAAATGGGCGACTTGCTTGGCAAATACCGTTCGCTCAAGGTGTATATGGACGCTTGTGTGCACTGCGGAGCCTGTTCTGACAAATGTCATTACTTCATCGGCACGCAGGACCCCAAGAACATGCCGGTCGCGCGGCAGGATCTGATGCGCAGTGTGTACCGGCGCTATTTCACCTTGCCGGGGAAATTGTTCCCGAAGCTGGTCGGCGCGCGCGATCTGACCCGCGAAGTGCTCGACGAGTGGCACAATTATTACCATCAATGCTCCGAATGCAGGCGCTGTTCGGTGTTTTGCCCGTATGGAATCGATACCGCCGAAGTCACCATGGCGGCACGCGATATTCTTGATTCGGTGGGCTACGGCCAGAAGTACGACATCGAGATCATCGGCAAGGTGCACAAGATCGGCAACAACCTCGGTCTGCCCGGCCCGGCGCTGATAGACACGATGGAAGGGCTGGAAGAGGATGTCAAAGAAGACACCGGCATAGATGTGCGTTTCCCGATCGATGTGAAGGGCGCGGAGGTATTGCTGATCACGCCGTCTGCGGATTTCTTTGCCGAGCCGCATATCGACAGTCTGATCGGTTATGCCAAGGTATTTCACGCGACCGGGACCAGTTGGACGCTGTCGTCCATGTCATCCGAGGCCGCAAATTTCGGGATGTTCATCGGCAATTATGAGCAGTTGCGCAAGGTGGCATTGCGAATCCGCCAGGCCGCACTTGATTTGGGCGTAAAGCGCATCGTGGTAGGAGAATGCGGCCATGCCTGGCGCGTGGCATACAGTTTCTGGAATACCCTGAGCGGCGTGGGCGAGGGTGCCGACCCGGACGACAAGTTTGCCCAGATGCTGCAGAAACAGCTTGATCACCGTTACAGGCAGCCAACGCATATTTGCGAATTCACCTGGGATATGATCGAGCGTGGCGCGCTGTCTTTCGACAAGGAGGCCAACGATAAACATATCATCACTTTCCATGACTCCTGCAACGTGGCACGCGGTTCCAGCATGGGCGGATATCCCGGTGGTCAGTTCGACATCCCGCGCAATATCATCAAATCGGTGGCCAATCATTTTGTCGAGATGGACCCGGACACCACACACGAAAAAACATTCTGTTGCGGCGGCGGTGGCGGGCTGCTGACCGATGATTTGATGGATTTGCGAGTGAAGGGTGCTTTGCCGCGCATGGAGGTGTTGAAACAAGTCGCGGATGAAAACGGGGTTAATTTTCTGGCAGTTATCTGTGCAATCTGCAAGACCCAGTTCAGCAAGGTCATGCCTATTTATGGATTTGACAGAAAAATGGTTGGCGGTGTTCACCAGCTGGTCAGCAACGCGATCAAGCTGGGCGAGAAATAACAATTAACTGGAGACTGGTAATGTCAACAACAACTGAAACTACTCAA
>CAZCKZ010000306.1:0-2308 GCA_964499395.1 uncultured Gallionella sp.
TTCGAACCCCGCCGCCGCCTGATCCAGACTATCCACGTCCGGTCCCTGCAACACGTATTGATATTGGCCGCTGCCGCCCAGGCTGCCGATACGGATAGCCGGCGGGTTCTGGAAATACACCTGCATCTCGCGCACCTGTGCAACGGCCTTGCGCAGTTGCTGCAACACCGCCTCGGCGTTGTCGCGCCGTTCGTCCTGCGGCTTGAGACGGATGAACATGCGGCCGATATTGCCGCCGCTGACACCCCCGCGTCCCTGCCCGGCACTGGACATCGCGGCGGCGATATTGGGGTTCTGCATCACGATATGCGCAACCCGCGCCTGCAGTGCCTGCAACTGATCGAAGGTGATCCCCTCCGGCGCCTTGGTATCGGCAATGATCTGTCCGGTATCCTCGCTGGGAATGAAACCCTTGGAGATGGCACCGAACAGCCAGGCGCTCAACACCAGGATCAGCACCGCCACGGTCAACATGGTGCGCCAGTGATCCACCGACCAGGTCAGGGTGCGGCCATAAGCGTCGCGCACGCGGTCAAAACCGCGCTCCAGCCAGTTGTAGAGACGACCGTGGCGTTCGCTTTCTTTCAAAAAGCGGCTGCTCAGCATCGGTGTGAGCGTGAGCGACACCACGCCGGAGATCAGGATCGCAATGGTGACAGTCAGCGCGAATTCGCGGAACAAACGGCCCACCAGCCCGCTCATGAAAATGATCGGGATGAACACCGCCACCAGCGACAGGGTCATGGATACCACGGTAAAACCGATCTCGCGCGTGCCGATCAACGCGGC
This sequence comes from uncultured Gallionella sp., assembly GCA_964499395.1. Classification (GTDB taxonomy): domain Bacteria; phylum Pseudomonadota; class Gammaproteobacteria; order Burkholderiales; family Gallionellaceae; genus Gallionella. Next base: position 790 of record CAZCKZ010000306.1, read on the forward strand.
CTGCATCGGCGTCTCTCCCTTCTCGCGGTAGCGCACGATGTTTTCCAGCACCACGATCGCATCATCCACCACGAAACCCACGGCGAGCGTGATCGCCATCAGCGACAGATTGTCGAGACTGAAACCGAAAATCTTCATCAGCGCGAAGGTACCGATCAACGAGGTGGGCAATGCCAGCGCGCTGATCAGTGTGGCGCGCGGGTTGCGCAGGAACAGGAAGATCACGCCCACCACCAGGGTGATCGCCAGCGCCAGCGTGAACTTCACTTCATGGATGGAACCGTTGATGAAATCGGCGCGGTCATAGAGCATCCGCAGCGTGGCGTCCCCCGGTGCCTGGCGGGTGAGCTCAGTCAGGCGTTCGCGCACCGCGTGCGACACCTCCACGGTATTGGCGCCGGGCTGGCGTTTTACCGCCAGCACGATCGCGGGTCGCAGGCCCTTTTCCTCCGCGGTGTTGTCGAAGAAGGTGGTGAGCTGCTTGTTCTGCTCGGTGCTGTCCTTCGCCTCGCCGACGTCGGAGAGATGCACCGGCGCGCCGTTGCGAAATGCGATCACCAGCCGATTATAAGCAGCGGCATCATGCAACTGGCCTGCTGCCTGAACGGTATAGCTGCGCACGCTGCCGTTGAGCGTGCCGGTGGGTAGATTGCTGTTGCCGCCCTGGATCGCCTGTTGCACCTGGTCCAGCGACAGATTGCGCGCCGCCAGCGCGTACGGGTTCATCAGCAGGCGCACCGCATACTTGTGCGAACCGAATACCAGCACCTGGGCCACGCCGGGAATGGTGGATATCTGCTGGGCGACACGCGTCTCGGCATACTCGTCGAGCTGGGTGAGCGGCAGCTGTTCTGCGGACAGCGCAAGATAAATGATCGCGAAGTCGGACGGATTGACCTTGCGCAGGCTGGGCGGCGAAGGCATGTTGTTGGGCAGGCGGCGGGCGCTTTGCGATATCGCGGTCTGCACGTCCTGCGCGGCGGCGTCGATGTTGCGATCCAGATCGAATTGCAGCGTGATGCGGGTGCTGCCGGATGTGCTCGTCGAATCCATCGAAGTCACACCGGGGATCGCGCTGAACTGCCGTTCCAGAGGTGTGGCCACCGCCGCGGCCATGGTCTGCGGATCGGCCCCCGGAAGATTGGCCGAGACGCTGATGGTGGGGAAGTCCACGTTGGGCAGTTCGCTCACCGGCAGGCTGAAATAGGCGGCGATGCCGAACACGACCAGCGCCGACATGACCATCGTGGTCATCACCGGACGGTGGATGAAGGGTGCGGAAATGTTCACGGCTTTTGTGCCGCCTGTGGTTTCTCGGCTGCCTCGACGGAAACGACCTGCGCTCCCGGACGAAGATTGCGCGGCACTCGGGTGACTACCGTCTCGCCCGCCTTGAGGCCGGATGCGATCACCGCCAGGTCATTCACCTGGCGATCCACCTGCAACGGACGGATTGCCGCCTTATCCTGTTCCACCACATACACGAAGTTGCCGTTCTGGCCCGTCTGTATTGCAGTCT
>CAZCKZ010000307.1:0-2306 GCA_964499395.1 uncultured Gallionella sp.
TCGGCGTGCAGGCAGGAAATTCCTATGCGGATTTCCGCAACAGCTTTTCCAGCCAGAAGTCCATAGACCAGCTGCCACGACTCAGTATCAACAACACGCCCAGCAGGATTCCCCAGGACAGGTGCTGGTTCAGCCCCGCCTCGCTCAGGTCGGCATAGGAAATCACCGCCACGATATTGAGGATGAACAACCCGGATGCAGCGAAGCGGCCGAGCAGGCCCAGCACGAGCAGCACAGACAACCCCAGCTCCGCACCGGCCGCCATGTAGGCCGCCACTTCGGGAGGCAGCAGCGGCACATGGTAGACATCATTGAACAGGTACAGCGTGCTGTCCCAGCTTTGTATCTTCGTCCAGCCCGATTTGAAAAACACATTCGCAAGATATAGCCGCAGCCCGAGATCCATCAGTGGCGCCAGATATTCCGGCAGATGCGATGCGGAGTAATAAAATCGTGCAATACGCTTAAACAGTTTCATGTTTTATCCTTCAAGTTGAAATCGCTCAGCACACCCTGCGCAACCAGATTCAACAACGCAGCCTGCAGATCAAAGTCCGGATGGCGTTCCAGCGTGGCGGCCGTTGCCTCTCCCAACGGAGTTCCGGCTTGCATGGCCTGCAGCCAGTCGGCATTTGCCACCGGAAATTCGTTGACGATGACAACATCATCCTTGCGGCCGACCAGGGCGATGCTTGCGCCGCTGTCCAGATCAATCTGGAAATCCATCTCGGCGCCGGGCTGGTGGGCAAGCCAGATCGCGGCAACCGGATAACGTGAGCGCACCAAATGACAGGATGGATGTGTGTGCAGGATCAGGTCGGGATATTGCCCCGGGGGTATCTGCTCCAGCCTGGCGATGTCCAACGCCGGGGCATCATCGGCAAAATAAGCGCGGTGACAGGACCATTCCAGCGCCGCGACATCCGGCAGATAGGGCAGCCCCTGCGCGGGCTCGAAAGCCGCAACAAAATCTGCCATCTCCGCGCCGTAGCGATGCAGGTTGCCGCTGCGCGATGGATATTTTTCGATGAATTTTCTCGTCATGAAACGAAAGAATTCATCGCCGACGAGTTGCTTGATGACCGGATACGCGCCCGCCAGCGTGTCGTGCAGGTTGCCGCGATGATTGTTGCGGTAAATATCGATGGCGGTTGCGACAGAATAATGCCGGTAGCTTTTATCAATCTGCGGCGAAGGCTCATCGCCGCGCACGATGGCGCTGGCGAAACCGGACAGCTGGTCACTCAGCGCAGGCATGGCACCCCTCCAATCGCTGCTGTGCTTTTGCCGCCTCGCCCATCAATACCGGCAATGCCGGAATGTCGCTGTCCCATTCGATCAGCGTGGGGCGCGGACCAATGTGCTGCAGGGCAAACTCGTACAACATCCAGACCTCGGGATAGACCGGATGGTCATGTGTGTCCACCAGACAGCCGTCCCGTGCGCTGAAACCGGCCAGGTGATATTCCTTCACTGCTTCGGCCGGGATGGCCTTGATGAAAGCCTCGGCATCCACGCCGAGATTGCGCGCATTCACATACAGATTTTCCACATCGAACAGAATGCCGCAGCCGGTGCGCCGGGTCAGCTCGGCCAGAAATTCGCCCTCGCTCATTTCGCTCTGGGTAAACGACAAATAGCTGGAAAGATTTTCCACCAGCAGCTGGCGGCCCAATTTTTCCTGCACCTGTTCCACACGGCTGATCACATTCGACAATGCCTCCTGCGTGTAGGGAAACGGCAACAGGTCGTTGATCACCATGCCCGCAACAGTATTCCAGCACAGGTGTTCCGACACCGCGGCAGGCTGCACTGTATCGCAGAGGCGCCGCAAGGCGGTCAGGTGTTCCTGATCCAGCGGTGTGGCGGAAGCCAGTCCCATGCCCACGCCATGCAGGCTGACGGGATAGTGTTCGCGTACCTTGCTCAGGGTACGCAGGGGCGCGCCGCCCCCGAAGAAATTCTCGCTGTGGACTTCAACCCAGCCCAGCTTGGGTAAGGAATTCAATACCTCATGGTAATGAGGCGCCCGCAAGCCTATACCGGCGGTGCTCGGCAATGTCTGGTTTGCGGGCGTTTTCATTACATCTTCTTCATCGAGTCGTTCATCAGATGGCCACCGGCGATCTTGTTGCAAGTGCCTTTGGGCACGGCAACGAAATCCATCGGATCATTGCTTATGGTGGCCTGGCCGGCGCAGGAATGCGCGCTCTTGTTGCTGGAGCAATCATTCATGCCCGCCTTGGCGATGCCAAAGCATTTTTCCATTTTCGGCTTATCGGCTGCGTATGCATTGCCGCTGGCCA
>CAZCKZ010000308.1:0-2301 GCA_964499395.1 uncultured Gallionella sp.
AGGCGGAAGCGGCGTGGCGCATATCAGTCACCACCGGCGCGAGCAGATGCGGGATGCCTTCGTAGACCGACAGCTCGAGCATCTTCGGATCGATCAGCAACAGGCGCACTTGCTGCGGGGTCGTCTTGTACAGCAAACTCAGGATCATCGCGTTGATCGCCACCGATTTGCCGGAACCTGTGGTCCCCGCCACCAGCAGATGGGGCATCCTGGCCAGGTCGGCGACCACCGGTTGGCCGGAAATATCCTTGCCCATCGCGATGGTCAGCGCGGAACCCATGTCGGCATATATTTGCGAGCTGAGTATCTCGGACAGGCGTACCACCTGCCGTTTCGGGTTGGGCAACTCCAGGGCCATGTATGCCTTGCCGGGTATCGTTTCGACCAGGCGTATGCTCACCACCGACAATGCGCGCGCAAGGTCCTTCACCAGATTGGTGATCTGGCTGCCCTTCACGCCAACGGCGGGTTCAATCTCATAGCGGGTGATCACCGGTCCCGGATAGGCTGCCACCACTTTCACTTCCACGCCAAAATCCTTCAGCTTGCGCTCGATCAGGCGCGACGTGAATTCCAGTGTGTCGGTGGAAACTACCTCGACCTGCTGCGTTGCCTGATCCAGCAAATGCAGGGGCGGCAACGGGGAATCATGCATATCCGAAAACAGCGAAACCTGCTTTTCTTTCACGGCCCGCGCCGATTTGGCCACTTCCATCTGCGGCATCCCGATGTGTATCGGCTGGTGCTCCTCGACGCGTTTCTTTTTTTCCTCTTCGATGAGGGCGACTCGCTCATACGTCGCCTGCATGCCGATGCGCCTGTCCTGGCGCGTCTGCCACGCAAGTCGCACCCACTGGAAGGATGCCTCGATCCGCTCTCCCAGCCAGTCCACGAAGCGCAGCCAGGACAGGCCGCTGAACAGGCTGAAGCCGGCTGCGATCAGCGCCAGCAGCAGCAGGGTCGCTCCGGTAAAGCCCAGCCCGCGCGCCAATGTCTTGCCCAGAATTTGACCGAACATTCCGCCGTGCACCAGCGGCAACGGGACCTTCAGCGTGTACAAGCGGAGAAACTCAAGCGCGCTGCTGGCCAGCAGCAGCGCCGCAAACCCGGCAACCGAGACCAGCAGGGTGCGTTTGCTGAAGATGCTGTCGGCGCGCAACTGGTGGTATCCGGCCCAGACCCGTTGCAGCATGAACAGCACGCACCACCAGGCGGAAAACCCGAACAGGTAAAACAGCAGATCGGAAAGATACGCGCCCACCACTCCGCCCGGGTTGGTGATATGCGCGCCGGTAACGCTGTGCGACCAGGCCGGGTCGGCCGGATTATAGCCATACAGAGCAACGGTGAAATACACCGCGCAGGCGACCAGCAATATCCAGCGCGTTTCGCGCAGCAACAGGAGCAATTTGTTGCTCAGAAAATCGCCGCTTGCTTCAGCCATCAGAGACACCGCCCGGTTTCAATTGTGCCGGAACGCGCATCTTCGCCCCGCGCTGGACAACGGATAACAGGCAACTTCACAAGGTACTGCAAACACTCAGCCGCCAACAGAATTTTCATACGACCTTATCCAAGCTGGTTGATTATTGTTCGATGCATCCATGATACCGCAGCCGCTCAATACCCGCTTGTCAACAGCAGCCGGATATCATGCGCCAGCCAGTCCGCGGGTTCCATGTCCCCGGCCATCAGGCGCACCCTGCCCTGGGTATCGACCAGATAGCCGAACGTGGAGTGGTCCATCGTATAGCCGGTTTTGGTGGGATGCTTCTGGTAGGACACCCCGAAATTTTTTGCCGCTTCCGCCGTAGCCTTCGCGTCACCGTACAAACCCAGGAACCGGGGATCGAAGGCAGGCACGAATTTCGCCAGCAATTCGCGGGTGTCGCGTTCCGGATCGATCGTGACGAACAGGACCTGCACCCGGTCCGCATCCTTGCCGAGCAGACGCAGCGTCTGTGCGTAGCCGGCCAGTGTGGTGGGGCACACATCCGGGCAATGGGTATAGCCAAAAAATATCAGCACCACCTTGCCGCGAAAATCGCTCAGGCTGCGCGGCTTGCCGTTCTGGTCGGTCAGGTGGAAATCGGCATGCGCAAATCTGTCGCCCACATCGCTTGCATGAAAATGGCCGGGAGGAGCATTTTTTCCGCAACCGGCCAGCAGCCCTATCAGCAGCAGCATCAATAGCCGGATCGTGAAGTTTGTATAGCGCATCGTTTTTTCCAATCATGGTTAAAAGTGTAAAGCCGGGCCGGGTTTGTCCACACCTGTCAATCCCGGGGGTCACCGGTATTA
>CAZCKZ010000309.1:0-2300 GCA_964499395.1 uncultured Gallionella sp.
GGGCTGATGCGCCGGGTGAACATCCTCGCCGACAAATCCCTGCTGGCTGCATTCGTCGATGACACTTACTACATCAAACCCGAGCACGTGCAGGCAGCCTTGCGCGACAGCGAACTCAACCCCTCCGCCTCCCGGTTCGGCAACAAGCTGCTGCTGGGAAGCGCGGCTGCCGCAGTCCTGATACTGGCTTTTGCTGCATGGTGGTTGCTGGATAAGCCGTCAACACCGGCATCCGTTACGCCGGTGCCCCCGTCGGCAGCGATCGCAACACCACCGGATCATGCGCCTGCTGCGGATTCCGCATCGGCGGAAACTCAAACAGCAACGCCTCCCGCAGTCGTAGCCAATTCATCGGCCGGATCGGTAGCGAATTCCGCCGAAAACCAGAAACCCAGGACGGTAACAGCTGCCGCGGTTACCGTGCCCGCTCCTGCCACCCGCAGCACTGTCAAGAAAACAGTCCGGTTCGACCAGCGTCTTGAGGCGGGAAGACAATTGCTCGAGCAGAAAGAGGCCGTTGCCAGTATCCAGCTGTATTACAACAATTTTATCAATCCGGAGCGGATAGAAGGGTTCCTCGAACGCGCGGACAAGCTCGGCGTACTCCAGGAAATTTACCTGCTTCCCGCCAAGCTGGGCGGCAAGAACGGGATACGCGTTCTCTATGGCGCTTACCCATCGGTTGAACAGGCACACGAGGGGATCAAGGATCTGCCCGAGCGATACAAGAAGGCCTTCGCCGCATCGACTTACATCTTTTGAAAAGAATCGGATGTAGTGTATTGAGTAATAAGCAAAATGCTGTTAGGCTATAAAATATTCAAAAGGGGAAAAGCATGCGTGCACGCAACATCGTTTATCTCTGTGCTCTTGAAGTAATGCTGTCCGGCTGCGGGACCAAACTGATAAAGCCCGCCGATCAGCACATGCAGCGGCCTGTCGCCAAGGCGGAAAACGCCATTCCGCAACCCATCAAAGACAGTGTCGTGCTGCCACCGCCCAAACCGGCCAATAAAGTTGCCACCTACAGCGTGGTCGTCACCAACGTGCCGGCTCAGCAGATTCTCTTTGCTCTCGCGCGCGACGCAAAAATCAACCTCGACATCCAGTCCGGCATTGAGGGAACCGTGACGGTAAACGCGATTAACCAGACGCTCCCGCAGATCCTCACGCGCATTGCCCGGCAGGTGGATATGCGCTACGAACTGGACAACGGCACGTTAACCGTGATGCCGGACACGCCCTATCTGCACAGTTACAAGATCGATTATCTGAACATGACGCGCGAATCGGACAGCACGATTTCCAATACCTCGCAAATCGGCTCCAGTTCCAGCAGTCCGGGCGGAGCTTCAGGCGGAAGTGGCGGAAATAATTCCTCGCTTACCATCAAGAATGTATCCAAGAATCGCTTCTGGGATACGCTGACGCAGAACATCAAGGATATACTCCACGAGACCGACAAGATATTGCCCGCCGGCTCCAGCGAGACTTCCGTGCAGCAGATACGCAATGCGAGCAGTACCGGTACCGGTGTTCAACCCGCCAGCGGCAACAAGAAGTCTGCGCCCAAAGCCGGGATTGAAAACAGTCCCAACCCGGTCAATATTGAAGAAGGCGGGATGACCGTTACCCGGCGCAGCACATTCCGCGAGGCCGCTTCTGTCATCGCCAATCCGGAGAACGGCATCATCACGGTGCGCGCCACCGCAAAGCAGCATGAAAAGATCCAGCAGTTCATCGACCAGATCATGGCCAATGCCCAGCGCCAGGTAATGATTGAGGCAACCATCGTCCAGGTGGACCTGAGTGATCAATATCAGCAAGGCATAGACTGGTCGCGCGCATTGCTCGGCGTAAAAGGCTTTGCATTAAGTCAGGCGGCAACTTTCCAGCCTGGAGCGACTGGTTTGGCCTCGACGGATGGCGCACTGGCGGTCAGCTACATCAATCCGACCTCGAAATTCGGCAACCTTGCCGCATCGGTACAACTGCTGGAAAAGTTCGGCAATGTCAAAGTCCTGTCCAGTCCGACACTGAGCGTGATGAACAACCAGACCGCGATGCTGCGCGTGGTGAACAACGATGTTTACTTTATCGTCAACTCAACAACAACGCCGTGTTCTCCGGCGCCTTGCACCCCGGTCGTAGCGTACACGACCACCGTAAACACCGTACCGGTTGGCTTCACCATGAGTGTGACGCCACAGATCAACGACAACGACACCGTGCAGCTCAGTGTTCGCCCGTCGATTACGCGCTTGCTCCAGCCAGCCGACGATCCGACTCCGAACCTTGCC
>CAZCKZ010000310.1:0-2288 GCA_964499395.1 uncultured Gallionella sp.
CTTGGGGCAGGCGGCTTGGGCGGACGCGGCGGATTCCCGGCCATGATGTCGTTGATTTGATCGGCATCGATCGTTTCCCATTCCAGCAAAGCCTTGGTCATTGCCTCGATCTTGTCGCGGTTGCTTTCGATCAAGCCACGCGCCAGCGCGTATTGCTGGTCGATGATGCGGCGAATCTCGGCATCCACCTTCTGCATGGTTGCTTCGGAAATATTCTTGTGCGTGGTGACCGAGCGCCCCAGAAACACTTCGCCCTCGTTTTCGCCATACACCATGGTGCCGAGCGCATCGGACATCCCCCACTGGGTCACCATGCTCCGCGCCATAGCCGTGGCACGTTCGAAATCGTTGGAAGCACCGGTGGTCATCTGGTGCATGAAAATCTCCTCGGCGATGCGGCCGCCGAACAACACGGCGATGGTATCGAGTATGCGCTCCTTGTCCATGCTGTAGCGGTCTTCCGACGGCAACTGCATGGTCAATCCCAGCGCACGGCCGCGCGGGATGATGGTGACCTTGTGCACCGGATCGGTCTTCGGCAGCAGCTTGGCGACCACCGCATGACCGGATTCGTGATAGGCGGTATTGCGGCGTTCTTCCTCGGGCATCACCATGGAACGGCGTTCCGCACCCATCATGATCTTGTCCTTGGCAGACTCGAAATCATCCATCTCGACGAAACGCTTGCCACGGCGTGCGGCAAACAGGGCGGCCTCGTTGACCAGGTTCGCCAGGTCGGCACCTGACATGCCCGGCGTACCGCGCGCCAGAATGTCGGCCTTCACGTCCTGGGCTACCGGCACCTTGCGCATGTGCACCATCAGAATCTGTTCGCGTCCGCGAATATCCGGCAACGGCACAACCACCTGGCGATCGAAGCGACCCGGGCGCAGCAACGCCGCATCCAGCACGTCGGGACGGTTGGTCGCGGCGATCACGATTACTCCGCTGGCACCCTCGAAGCCGTCCATCTCCACCAGCAGCGCGTTCAGCGTCTGCTCGCGCTCGTCATTGCCGCCGCCCAGTCCCGCGCCGCGTTGCCGGCCGACTGCATCGATCTCGTCGATGAACACGATGCACGGTGCCTGCTTCTTGGCCTGCTCGAACATATCGCGCACGCGCGCTGCACCGACGCCGACGAACATTTCCACAAAGTCCGAACCGGAAATCGAGAAAAACGGAACCTTGGCTTCACCGGCGATCGCTTTCGCCAGCAGTGTCTTACCGGTTCCGGGATTGCCCACCAGCAGCACGCCGCGCGGGATGCGTCCGCCGAGATTCTGGAATTTGGACGGATCGCGCAGGAAATCCACCAGCTCTGACACTTCTTCCTTGGCCTCATCACAGCCCGCCACATCCGCAAACGTGAAACGTTCCTTGCTTTCATCCAGCATGCGCGCACGCGATTTGCCGAACGAGAACGCGCCGCCTTTGCCACCCCCCTGCATCTGGCGCATGAAAAACACCCACACGGCGATCAGCAGGATCATCGGGAACCAGGACACGAATATATTCATCAGGAAGGACGGTTCTTCTTCAGGCTTGGCCTGAACGTTTACGCCGTTTTTCAACAGATCGGAAACCATCCACAAATCGCTGGGCGCATAGCTGGTGATATGCTTTCCATCCGAAGTCGTCGCCTTCAGCTTGCGGCCTTCGATGACCACCTTGCTGATGTGTCCCTGCTTCACCTGATCGAGAAATTGCGAATAGTCGAGCTGCGACTGCGTAGTCAGCTGCTGGCGGGTATTGAATTGGTTGAATACGGTCATCAGCACCAGGGCGACGACCATCCAAACTGCAACGCTCTTAAAGTTGTTCAAGATTACTCCTTAAAATCGGCGCACCCCATTTTCGATGTGATGGCGACTGCCGAGGTTGGTCATTAGACTATGTATTACCCTATTTCTCAAGCTTTCCGCTACCCAGCAAATAAACTTCGCTGCTGCGATCGCGCGATGCCTTGGGCTTGCGCGTTACCACCCGGGTGAAACGACTGCGCATCAGTTTGTAGAATTCCTCGAATCCCGCGCCCTGAAATACCTTGACCAGGAAGCTGCCATCCGGCTTCAGGTGCTCCAGCGCAAATTCCAGCGCCAGCTCAGCAAGATGCATCGCGCGCGCCTGATCTGCCGGGGCCACGCCCGATATATTGGGCGCCATGTCGGAAATTACAAGCCCCACCGGCTTGCCTTGCAATAATCCTTCCAATTTCCTGAGCACGGCATCCTCGCGGAAGTCGCCCTGAATGAAATCCACCCCTGCCAACGGGTCGAGCGGCAACAGAT
>CAZCKZ010000311.1:0-2269 GCA_964499395.1 uncultured Gallionella sp.
TGCCCGACACTGCGTCGCGGGCGCAGCAGCGGCGAGCAATGGCTGGATGTGGCATGGGACAAGAACATCAACCGCTCCTTCGATGTCAGCATCAAATTGCTGGTCGCGGACCAGAGGGGCGTGCTGGCAAAAGTTTCCGCCGCGATCGCCGAAGCGGAAGCCAATATCGAGAACATCAGCTTTACCCACGAAGGCGAATATTCCGGACTCCATTTCACCCTGGAGGTAAACAACCGCCTGCATCTGGCAAATATCATGCGCGCCTTGCGCGGGATCCCGGAAGTGGTGAGGATTATTCGGGTGAAGAACGCGACGTAACAGGCGTTGCTGTATTCTGCAGCTAAATCAAAGTCAACTTCGCCGGGGGTTGCCCAGCGAAGTTGATTTACCCCATATCAAACAGCAACACCTCCGCATCACTCGCAACACTCAACTCAACCGCCGCCTCATCCGTATACTTCAACGCATCACCCGCAGATAATTCGTTTCCATTGGCCTGCAGAGTGCCTCGCGCAACATGCAGATAGGCTTTTCGCCCCGCGGCAATCGGATAATCCAGCGTCTCCGCTTCATTTAATCGTGCCGCAAACACCCGCGCGTCCTGATGGATCAACAGCGAACCCTGCGTGGCATCGGGTGAAGCCAGCAGGCACCAGCGCGCCAGCTTGGCGTCCAGTGGAAATTCCTTTTGCTGGTAGCCCGGCGTCAGGTTTTGTTGATTCGGAATGATCCATATCTGCAGCAAATGCACCGTCTCGTCACGGGACGGATTCACTTCGCTGTGCTGCACACCCGTACCCGCGCTCATCGCCTGCACTTCCCCGTAACGAATGTCCTCGCCGTGTCCCATGCTGTCTTCATGGCGCAATGTCCCGCTCAGCACATAGGTCAGGATTTCCATATCGCGATGTCCGTGTGTGCCGAAACCGGTGCCGGGCTGAACGATATCCTCGTTGATCACGCGCAGCGGCCCGAAATGCACATGTGCCGGATCGCGGTAATCTGCGAACGAAAAGCTGTGCCAGCTTTCCAGCCAGCCGTGATGCGCATAACCGCGCTCACCTGATTTGCGCAGAACCATCATATTCACCCCCATAGTTTCGTAATAGATCAAGCATTGCGGAGGCCTTGTCCAGTGTCTCCCTGTACTCCGAGGCCACCTCCGAATCCGCGACGATGCCGCCGCCCGCCCAGCACCGAACCTTACCACCCGAATAAACCAAAGTGCGGATGACAATGTTGCTGTCCATATTGCCGTCAAAACCGACATAGCCGATCGTACCGCAATAGATGCCGCGGCGATCCGGCTCAAGCTGTTCGATGATCTGTATGGCGCGCAGCTTTGGCGCACCGGTGACAGAACCGCCTGGGAAACAGTCGCGCAGAACATCAATTGCATCGCGCCCCCCGGCCAGCCTGCCTTCCACCGTGCTCACCAGGTGGTGCACGTTGGCAAAGTTTTTCACCTCGAATAATTTTGGCACGCGCACCGATCCCGGCGCACAGCTTTTGCCCAGATCGTTGCGCAACAGGTCCACGATCATCAGGTTTTCCGCGCGGTCCTTGGGGTGATTCTGCAATTCCCCGGCAAGCTGGACATCCTGTTGTGCATTGCTGCTGCGCGGGCGCGTTCCCTTGATCGGCCTGGTTTCCACGCTGCCATTCTGCACGCGCAGGAAACATTCCGGTGAAGCGCAAAGAATCTGGGCATGAGGCAGGTTCAGAAATGCGGAATAGGGTGCAGGACTTGAACTCCGGAGCGTGAGATAAGCACCCAGTGCATCGCCGGTTGCGGCTGCGCTGAAACGTTGCGCGAGATTGACCTGGTAGCAGTCACCCGACTTCAAATAATCCTGCACAGACGCGAATGCGCGGGAGTAACTGGCGGGTGTGAAATTGGAAGTGATCTTGCCGTGCACGCGAAAATTGTCCGTGGGAAGTGCTGGGCTGTGTTGCAGGCGGAGCATTAACTGCGGCAGAAATTGCGTTGTTTCCGGGTATCGTTGGTGCGAAACCAGACGTGCAGTCTGTTGTTGATGATCCAGCACCAGCGCCCAATCATAGATGCCTATTGCCATATCGGGCAGCTGTCCGGTTTTCCTTGCGACTCCCGGAATTGCGAACATCTGCCGCATCAGGTCATAACCCCAGTATCCCAGCGCGCCCCCGGCAAACGGCACATCTGGCATGGGCTGGCATTGTTCGCCAAGTTCTTTGCGCAGCAGTGCGAACGGATCTGCGCCAATGGAGTCCTCGTGCAACACCAGAG
>CAZCKZ010000312.1:0-2256 GCA_964499395.1 uncultured Gallionella sp.
CGACGAGCTGCTGTTCGGGCCGATCGGTAACACCGTCTGGGCGTTGCAAATGATCTGGATACCGGTGACGGCAGCGGGCATCATCAATGGTGCCGGACACTACTGGGGCTATCGCAACTTCCAGCCTGCAGATGCGTCCACCAATATCGTGCCGTGGGGCATCCTGATCGGCGGAGAAGAATTGCACAACAATCACCACGCACATATCGGTTCCGCCAAACTTTCCAGCAAATGGTATGAGTTCGACATCGGCTGGTTGTACATACGCAGCCTGGCCGCGCTGGGACTGGCGAAGATCAGAAGGGTCGCGCCCAAGGTTCGCCTCGACACCGCAAAAACAGTCTGCGATCTGGCTACGCTGCACGCCGTGATGGCCAACCGTTACGAAGTCATGGCGAAATACGCCAAGTCCCTGAAAAGAACTTATCGCGAGGAAATCGCTCAGCTCAAACTGCGCATGCCCGGCCTGGGCAAAGTCGACCTCAAGCGCGTCAAGCACTGGCTGCATGTGGATGTGAATATTCTGAGCGAGCAGGAAAAATTGAAATTGGGTCTGATCTTTCAGACCAGCCAGAAGTTGAATACTGCCTACACGCTGCGACAGGAGCTCATAGCGATCTGGCAACGTTCCACGGCGACCAAGGAACAGATGGTAAGAGATCTGGAGGAGTGGTGTCATCGCGCCGAAACCAGCGGTATCGAGGCGTTGCAACAGTTTTCCAGACGCCTGCGCTACTACGCTTGAACTCGCGCCAAATTGGGCAACCGAAAAAGCCTGTTGCATACACAACAGGCTTTTCTTATCGCACTGCATGAGGGCAAACATCTGTAATTGCACCTGCCCCGCTTCGATATCGTTTTCGATGTCAATAAAAAAGCCGTGCGCTCAACCATGAGGCCAGAGTCTCAAATGCGGCTCTGCGGAAGTGCGGGATGTTGTTTTTGTGCGCATGCCAAATGATTTTTCATTTCTGCTCACTAACCAATACAATACAACCTGTGCACTTAATCTCCCTGAGAAGGAATCATCGTGAAGAATAGAATGGTAGTTGTCGTATCGGTATTTATATTCGTATTGATCGTTGTGCTTGCAGCCATATCGAGCGACTGGGGCATATCGCTGCTGATGCGGTATTTTGGTTAGATTCTTGATTTCTTCAAGCAAGACAGACGATATGGAATCTTCATGGATACGCTGAGAAAACGAATCCAATTTATCTTTTCTCGGAAAAACCGAATAAAAACGACCGAAATGCGGTCGTTTTTATTCGGCGAGCAATACAGGTCTGGCTATCGGCATTCGCGCGAACCGGATGCCTGTATGCGTTGCCATTCCCGGGGCGCCATTAATCGCCACTCATGAAGCGCGGGCGACCTGAAGGCCGAGTGAATCACTGGTTCCCGGACACTGTCATCCCATTTTCCGTATAGGGTGGCACGTATTCGATTTTCGCTTTCTCCCGCAATTGCTTCAGCATCTCATTCATGGCGTCCTGCTTGTGTCTTGCGTCCAGCATCTTCCCTATCATCGGCGCGGCCTGCTCCGGTGTGACAGGCTGAGGCTTCACGGCATTGACCAGGATCACGTCAAGCTGATCCTTGCCGTCGATCGCAATTGCCTCGCCGGGCTTGATCCCCTGCAGCTTCTGCAGTATTTCCTCGGGCATCTGATCGGCGGTCACAACCAACTGCTGGCCATTATTCGGGATTTTATTCTCGTTCAGCCAGCGCACGAACGCTTTGAAATTCTTGCCGTTTCCCAGCTTCTCCCTGATTTTCGCTGCATTGTCCGGCCCGATCTTGATCCGCAGCTCCTGCAGGTCGTATTGCTTCCTTTCGGCATAGCGTTCCGGATGCTGGTCGAAATAGGCTTTGATTTCCGCCTCGCCCGGCTTGGCTATCGCGGCCATCTGCTTCTGCAGATAGGCGGTAGCCAGGATGAAGCGGTTCGACTCTGCGAGACGCGCACTTATCATCTTGTCGGCATCCAGCTTGTCCTTCACTGCGGCTTGCCGCAGCAATTCCATGTCGATTTGCGACTTGATCATGGCCCCTGACACGCTAACTTCCTGTCCGTTAATTATTTGGGCGTGCTGCCGCGCTTTGTCTTGCAGTTCGACGGAGGTAATTGCCTCGCCATTTACCTTCAAGGCAACGTCCGCGTGATCCGCGGTTTTTTTAGAGCCGCAGGCAGTGAGCGCCACGCCCAGCACGGCAACAATCACCATCAATTTTTTGGAATGAATCATGAATACT
>CAZCKZ010000313.1:0-2252 GCA_964499395.1 uncultured Gallionella sp.
CTACCTAACTCAAACGCACTAACAGCCTTACCCCAGACTCTACCTATGGCAAAAAATACCTACGACGAATCAAGCTTCAAAGTTTTGCGTGGTCTCGAACCGGTGCGCCAGCGACCGGGGATGTATACCAATCTCGAATCCCCCAATCATCTGATCGCCGAAGTGGTGGACAACGCCTGCGACGAGGCGCTGGCCGGTTATGCGAAAAACATCGCGGTCACCGCCCACACCGACGGTTCGGTAACCGTTGCGGACGACGGGCGCGGCATTCCGGTCGGCATCCATTCCGAAGAAGGCGTGGCGGTGGTCGAGGTGGCGTTTACGGTGCTGCATTCCGGCGGCAAGTTCGACAAGGAGTCCGGCGGGGCTTACAAGTTCGCGGGCGGGCTGCATGGCGTGGGCGTGGCGGTGACCAATGCGCTGTCCACCAAGGTCGAAGTCACGGTGTACCGCGATGGCGGCGAACACTTTATCCGCTTCAGGAACGGGGTGGCCGAGGCACCGCTCGCACGCATAGCCGATTGCCCGAAAAAGCAAACCGGCACGATGGTGCACGCATGGCCGAACCCGAAATATTTCGATGTACCCAATGTCATCCTGCCGCAGCTTGAAAGATCGTTGCGTTCCAAGGCGGTGTTGCTGCCCGGCACCCGCATCACGCTGCATACCGAGAAGACCGGCGAGACCAAATCATGGTCGTATCCGGACGGGCTGCGCGGCTACCTGACCGAGGCGACCGCCGAACAGGAACTGGCGGTGCCGATCTTCGCGATGGAGAAGTTTGTGCCGGCCGGCAGCGACAGCGGCTATGCCGAGGGCGAAGGCGCGGACTGGGCAATCGTGTGGTCGGCGGAAGGCACGGTGGTGCGAGAGTCGTACGTCAACCTGATCCCGACCTGGTCGGGCGGCACGCACGATTCCGGATTGAAGGACGGTGTATTCAATGCGGTGAAGAACTTCGCCGAGCTGCACGGCATGTTGCCCAAGGGCGTCAAGCTGGTATCGGACGACGTGTTCTCGCGCGCCAGTTTCGTGCTCTCGACCAGGGTGCTCGACCCGCAGTTCCAGGGACAGACCAAGGACAAACTGGTATCGCGCGATGCGCTGCGGCTGGTTTCGCTGATGGTGAAAGACCCGCTGGATTTGTGGCTGAACGAGCATGTGGACTATGGCAAGCGCATCACCGAGCTGGCCATCCAGCAGGCGCAGACACGCATGCGCTCGGCGCAGAAGGTCGAGAAGAAAAAGGGCTCGTCGGTCGCGGTGCTGCCGGGCAAGCTGACCGATTGCAGCTCCAGCGACCCCAGCCGCACCGAGCTGTTTCTGGTGGAAGGCGATTCTGCAGGCGGCTCGGCCAAGCAGGGACGCAACAAGGAATTCCAGGCAGTGCTGCCGTTGCGCGGCAAGGTGCTCAATACATTTGAAGTCGAAAAGGATCGCCTGTTCGCCAACAACGAGATACACGACATCGCCGTGGCGATCGGCGTAGACCCGCACGATCCGGACGATCAGGCAGACCTGTCCGGCCTGCGCTACAACGGCATCTACATCATGGCCGACGCCGACGTGGACGGCGCGCACATCTCCACGCTGCTGCTCACGCTGTTCTTCCGCCACTTTTACCAAGTGGTACTGGCCGGCAAGGTTTACCTTGCGCAGCCGCCGCTGTTCCGCGTGGACGTGCCCGCACAGGGCAAGAAACCGATCCGCAAGATCTATGCACTTAACGAAGGCGAACTGGAGGCCATCGAGGATCGCCTGCGCCAGGAAAAAGTCCGCGAAGGCTCGTGGTCGATCTCGCGTTTCAAGGGGCTGGGCGAAATGAATGCCGAGCAGTTGTGGGACACCACGCTTAATCCCGACACGCGGCGCGCGTTGCGCGTCAACGTCGCCGTAATTCCGTTCAACGAAAATATGAAAATGTTCAATATGCTGATGGGCAAACAGGAAGCCTCGACACGGCGCGCCTGGCTGGAGTATCACGGCAATGAAGTGACAGGGGATGTTTAAGCATGAGCAATGACCCGACAAGCAACCCGAACAAGGAAGACCAGTCCAATCTCTTTCCAGCTGAAGAAAACAATGCGCTGGAAGTGGTAGCGGAAGAATCGGCAGCAAACGGCGGCAACGGCGGTGCAAGACAGTTCGCCCCGCTGCCCCCACTGCCCGACGGCGACGAAGTGCCGATTGCGCAATACGCCGAGCGCGCCTATCTGGAATACGCGATCTCGGTAGTCAAAGGCCGCGCACTG
>CAZCKZ010000314.1:0-2237 GCA_964499395.1 uncultured Gallionella sp.
TGAGCAAACCATGAAAGTTTTTGGGGGCCTTAAATGAACCTGGTCAGTTTTGCCCTGATATTTACCGGCGTGATGCTCAATGCTGCTGCCCAGATACTGATGAAGGCGGGCACCAACGCGATTGGCCATTTCGAATTCAGCACCGGGAATATCCTGCCCATCGGCCTGAAACTGGCTACAGAGTGGCACATCATCGTCGCGCTGTGCTGCTATGCATTGAGTGTGGTCGTCTGGATACTCGCGCTGTCGCGCGTGCCGGTCAGCATTGCGTTTCCGATGCTGTCGATGGCTTATGTCGTGAATGCGATTGCGGCCTGGTATCTGCTGGGTGAACCTTTCAATCCGACCAAACTGGTCGGCATGGGCGTCATTATTCTTGGTGTGATCATAATTTCCAGAGCCTGATATTCATGAGCCAATTTCTTCCATTTTCCAAACCCACGATAGACGAAGCGACCATCGCAGCGGTCGGCGAGGTGCTGCGTTCCGGCTGGATCACCAGCGGCCCGAAAGTGCAGGAATTCGAGAAGCAGCTCTCGGCCTATTTCGGCGGCCGTCCGGTGCGCACTTTCAATTCCGGCACCTGCACGATGGAAATCGCGCTGCGCATCGCGGGCATCGGTCCCGGCGACGAAGTCATCACCACGCCGATCTCCTGGGTCGCCACCGCGAACGTGATCATCGAGGTCGGTGCCACGCCGGTGTTTGCCGACATCGACCCGGTCACGCGCAACATCGACCTGGACAAGGTCGAGGCGGCGATCACGCCCAGAACCCGTGCGATCATTCCGGTATATCTGGCGGGCAAGCCGGTGGATATGGACAGGCTCTATGCGATCGCGGCCAAACACGAACTGCGCGTGATCGAGGATGCCGCGCAGGCGATCGGTTCAAGCTGGCGCGGCAAACCCATCGGTTCATTCGGCGATTTCGTCTCGTTCAGCTTCCAGGCCAACAAGAACATCACCACCTCCGAGGGCGGCTGCCTGGTGTTGAACGACGAGATCGAGGCAACATTTGCAGAGAAGTACCGGCTGCAGGGCGTAACGCGCAGCGGCTGGGATGGAATCGAGGTCGACGTGCTGGGCGGCAAATTCAACATGACCGACATCGCCGCCGCGATCGGCTTGGGACAATTCGCAAAACTGGATGCCATCACCGCGCAGCGTCGCAAACTGGCGAAGCATTATTTTGCGACGCTGGGCAAGGATTTCGAGTCTCAGACCGGTGCGCAGTTGCCACCGGCGGATTTCGAGAGCACCAACTGGCACCTGTTCCAGGTCGTGCTGCCGGAGCGCATCGCCCGCCCCGAGTTCATGGAAAAAATGAAGGCGCGCAACATCGGCATCGGCTTCCACTATGCGCCGATACACCTGTTCAAGCTTTACCGGGATCGGGGTTTCAGGGAAGGTATGTTCCCGGTCGCGGAACGCGTCGGCAAACAGATCGTCTCGCTGCCGATGTTCTATGCGATGAACGAAGCGGATGTCGAGCGCGCTTGTGCGGCGATGCGGGAAGTTTTGTATGGTTTGCCTATTTAGGTTTGGTGCCAGTCAGATTGAATTGCGGGAGTTTCAATCACCATGTTCATAATTCCGGTCGGCAACAGGGTAAATTGGAAAAGGCCGCCCGTCATAACGTTGTTGCTCATCCTGATCAATTGCTTCGTGTTCTTCGTCTTTCAGGCCGGAGACGAGCGCAATGACGTAAATGCATCCAGATATTATTTCTCGTCGGATCTTCCAAAATGGGAACTGAATCGCTATTCCGCGTATCTTGAAAAAGAAGGCGATCCCGCAGAGATTGGGAAATTCAGCGATATGCTTCGCAAGCGAAACGCCGATGTGCTTCCGGTCATGGAGAACGACTCGAAGTTCATGCGTGAATTGCATGCAGGACAAGTCATTACACCTGAAGATAACGAGTATTCATCATGGATTGCACAGCGCAGAATATATGAGTCTATGCGCTCGTTCACCACACGCCATGTGTACTATGTGGACAATCCCAGCCCGGTCAATGCATTCACTGCCACATTCATGCATGGCGGATTCGATCATTTGTTCGGCAACATGGTGGTGTTGTTCCTGATCGGATTCCTGGTCGAATCGGTGGTCGGTAAGGTGTTATTCCTGCTGGCGTACATCGTCTCAGCCTATGCGGCAGTCTTTACATTCAGCCTGACTGCTCACGGCGGCGGATATTTGGGGGCTTCAGGCGCGATTGCGGGTTTGATG
>CAZCKZ010000315.1:0-2233 GCA_964499395.1 uncultured Gallionella sp.
AGCAAGGACACCGGCGTGTCGGCCGAGCAGATCGACAAGCTGGCAACCATGCTCAAGGAACGCTCGCCCAGCCTGGTATTGGCGGGCACTGCGGCTGAAGGCTACGCCCATGGTTCGCAAAATGCCGCAGCGATCAATCTGCTCAATCAGGTGCTGGGCAACGTGGGCAAAACGGTTGAGGCGGCGGCCGTCGTGCCTTTCCCGCAAATGGCTCCGGCAACCGGCAATACGGCTGCATTGAAGGTGCTGAATGATGGATTGTCTGCCGGCAATTACAAGGTCTTGTTCAGCTATGGGGCCAACCCGGTGTTCACGTCACCGGCAGCGATGAAGTTCAAGGACAATATGGCCAAGGCGGGTTTCAAGGTGGTGTTTGCCCAATACCTCGATGAAACAGCGTTGCAGGCCGATCTGGTGTTGCCGCTCGATTCCGCATTGGAAGACTGGGGCACGCAGGTTCCCGAGTATATGGCGGAAGGTGCGCAAATCAACATCCGGCAGCCGTTGATGGAAAAATTGCACGCGGATACCCGCGGCATGGGCGACATCCTGCTGACATTGGTCAAGCAGCGCCGCGCCGCGGAATACAAGCCGTTCGATGATTACTATGGTTATTTGCGTGCGGCAGTGTTGCAGAACAAGGCGGCGCTTGGTGGTGCTCATCAGCCGGATAACGATATTTTCTGGAATGAGACGCTGAGCAAAGGCATTATCAATTTTGAGGGTGCGAAGCACGCATCATTGTCCGGCAAATCCGGCGCGGCAGGTTTGTCGCTGCCCGAACCTGCCGCGATCGACGCTCAATATCCCTTGCAACTGATACCGCATGTGAACGCCAATCTGCGCGACGGGCGCAATACCAACCAGCCCTGGTTGCAGGAATCACCCGATCCGCTGACGACGATCGTGTGGGATTCCTGGGTGGAGATTCATCCCAAAAAGGCCGCCGAGCTGGGGATACAAGAGGGCGATATCGTCGAAGTTACCGGCAAAAACGGCTCGGTCAAAGTGCAGGCATACCTGTTCCCCGGGATACATCCCGATGCGATTTCAATACCGCTGGGTCGCGGTCATGAAGCGATGGGCCGTTATGCCAAGGGCTATGGCGTGAACCCATTCCAGATTCTGGATATGGTGTATGACAAGGAAACCGGGGAACTGGCCTTGCATGAGACGCGCGTGAAAATCAGAAAAACGGGTGATCGCGTGATCGTGGTCAAGGATGAGGGTCCAGTCGGCGGCAATCAAGAGGGTCAGAAAATTGTCCCCGAGATGCTCACGAATAAAGTAAATCTTTCGAAGGAGATCTAATAATGTCGATTACCACCTTATTTGAAAATTACTCGGAGTTTCGTCACCGGCACCCGGATGGTGATGTGCCGCACAACCCATACAAATGGGCGATGGCTATCGATCTTGACGCATGCAGCGGCTGCAATGCCTGCGCAGTGGCGTGTTATGCGGAAAACAATCTGCCGGTCGTGGGCAGGGAGAAATTTGCGCATGGTCAAGTGATGCACTGGATGCGCATCGAGCGTTACTGGGATCATGACGGAAGCGAATTTCCGGAACGGGGCGCGCGTTATCTGCCCATGCTGTGCCAGCAATGCGAAGCTGCGCCGTGCGAGACAGTGTGTCCGGTGGGCGCAACCAACCACACACCTGACGGCCTGAACTCGCAGATTTACAACCGCTGTATCGGCTCGCGTTACTGTTCATCCAACTGTCCGTACAAAGTGCGCTATTTCAACTGGTATGACTACCCAAGTACCGACAACGTCTGGCCTGCCGAAATGAACATGCAACTGAACCCGGACGTGACGGTGCGCGGCAAGGGGGTGATGGAGAAGTGCACCTTCTGCATCCAGCGGATCAGGGGCGCCGAAAGCGATGCAAAGACCCAGGGGCGTCTGGTGCGTGATGACGGTGAATTGCAGACTGCCTGTCAGCAGGCATGTCCGACCAGCGCCATCAGTTTCGGCAATCTGGTCGATCCGGAATCCAGGGTACACAAGCAGTGGCAGGCCCAGCAGGTTGAACTGGATAAACATGAGCAGGCAAAGGATCAGGCAGAGGGCGGGAGCGATTTGCGCGGATACCGGATTTATGAATGGCTGGCACCCTATCCCTCGATCATGTATCTGGAACGTGTGCGCGAAACAGAAATTTAAACTGGCTTAATCACTGTAATTTCTTTAGGAAACAACAATGAAAGATATTCGCGAAGACATCG
>CAZCKZ010000316.1:0-2224 GCA_964499395.1 uncultured Gallionella sp.
AAGCTGGCGGTGGGCTACACCCTGGACGAGCTGAAGAACGACATCACCGGCGGCGCGACACCCGCCTCGTTCGAACCGACCATCGATTACGTGGTGACCAAGATTCCGCGCTTCGCATTTGAGAAATTCCCGCAGGCCAACGACCGTCTGACCACGCAGATGAAATCGGTGGGCGAGGTGATGGCGATCGGACGCACATTCCAGGAGTCGTTCCAGAAAGCGCTGCGCGGGCTGGAAGTGGGCGTAAGCGGGCTGGATGAAAAATATACTGATCGTGAAGCGATTGCCGCCGAACTCGGCAGCCCGGGTCCTGACCGCATCTGGGCGGTGGGCGATGCCTTCCGGCTTGGCATGGGCGTGGAAGAGGTATTCAGCATCAGCAAAATCGATCCGTGGTTCCTGGTGCAGATAGCGGACCTGATTCGGCAGGAAAAATCCATGGCGGGGCGCACGCTGGAAAGCCTGGATGCGGATGAATTGCGCACCTTGAAACGCAGCGGCTTTGCCGATGCGCGTCTGGCAATGTTGCTGGGCACCGATGCCGGCGCGATGCGCGCCTATCGCCATGCGCTGGGTGTGCGTCCGGTGTTCAAGCGCGTCGATACCTGCGCCGCCGAGTTCGCCACCAATACCGCCTATATGTATTCCACCTACGAGGAGGAATGCGAATCGCAGCCGACCGGCAACAGGAAGATCATGGTGCTGGGGGGCGGGCCGAACCGTATCGGGCAGGGCATCGAGTTCGATTATTGCTGCGTGCATGCGGCCTTGGCGATGCGCGAAGACGGCTATGAGACCATCATGGTCAACTGCAATCCCGAAACCGTATCGACCGACTATGACACGTCGGACCGTTTGTACTTCGAGCCGCTGACGCTGGAAGATGTACTGGAAGTGGTGGCGGTCGAAAAGCCGGTCGGCGTGATCGTGCAGTTCGGCGGACAGACCCCGCTCAGTCTGGCGCACGGTCTGGAAAAGAGCGGCGTGCCCATCATCGGTACCTCGCCGGACATGATCGACTGCGCGGAAGATCGTTCGCGCTTTCAGCAAATGCTGCACCAGCTGAATTTGAAGCAGCCACCCAACCGTACCGCATGCAAAATCGAGGAAGGCATCGCGGGTGTAGCGGAAATCGGTTATCCGCTGGTGATGCGCCCATCAAATGTGCTGGGCGGGAGGGCGATGGAAATCATTCATGAGCAGGCTGATCTGGAACGTTACATGCGCGATGCGCAGGAAATGTCCAAAACTTATCCCGAGCGCATGCCGATTCTGCTTGATCGCTTTCTGGATGATGCAATCGAGGTGGACGTGGATGCGGTATCGGACGGCAAGGATGTGATCATCGGCGGCATCATGGAACATATCGAGCAGGCAGGCGTGCATTCCGGGGACTCGGCATGTTCGCTCCCGCCATTCAGTCTGTCCGGGGCAATGCAGGACGAGCTGCGCCGCCAGACCGTGGCGATGGCCAGAGCGCTCAACGTGGTCGGATTGATGAATGTGCAGTTCGCGATACAGGGCGACACCGTGTATGTGCTGGAAGTGAACCCGCGCGCTTCGCGCACCGTGCCGTTCGTGTCCAAGGCGACCGGTATGCCGCTGGCAAAAATCGCGGCGCGTTGCATGGCTGGCCTGAGCCTGGCGAAGCAGGGCATCACGAGGGAAGTGATTGCACCGTTTTATTCGGTCAAGGAAGCGGTATTCCCGTTCATCAAGTTTCCCGGCGTGGATACCATACTCGGGCCGGAAATGAAATCGACCGGAGAGGTGATGGGCGTGGGCGACACCTTTGCAGAAGCCTTCGTCAAGTCGCAACTGGCGGCGAGTGTAAAGCTGCCGAAAGATGGTAAAGTATTCATCAGCGTGCGCGAAGCGGACAAGTCAGGGGTGGTCGAAATTGCCCGTTCGCTGGTGCGGCTCGGGTTTACCCTGCGGGCAACCCGCGGCACGGCGGCGGTGATCAATGCGGCCGGCATTGCAGTGGATGTGGTGAACAAAGTCGCCGAGGGCCGACCGCATGTCGTGGACATGATCAAGAACGGCGAAGTCAGCCTGATCATCAATACGGTGGACAGCAAACCGTCGGTGATGCGCGATTCCTATTCCATCCGGCACGTTGCGCTGCAAGGACGGGTGACTTATTACACCACGCTGGCCGGGGCTCGTGCCGCCTGTGTCGGGATGCAGCATTTGACCGCACTGAGCGTTTATGATTTGCAGA
>CAZCKZ010000317.1:0-2223 GCA_964499395.1 uncultured Gallionella sp.
CTGAACTTCGGTCTGGCCCAGGATTATCACGGCAAATGCAATCTGCGTTTTGATGATACCAATCCGGAAAAGGAGAGCAATGAATACGCGCAATCCATACAGGACGACGTGCGCTGGCTGGGCTTTCAGTGGGACGGCGAAGTGCGCTGGGCATCGGATTATTTCGATGCACTGTATGAATTCGCGGTGGAGCTGATCAACAAAGGTCTTGCATATGTGGACGACCTGACCCCCGAGCAGATGCGCCAGTATCGCGGCACGCTGACCCAGCCCGGGACAAACAGTCCGTGCCGCGATAACAGCGTGGAAATCAATCTCAAGGCTTTTGAGTCCATGAAGAACGGCGAATTTGCCGACGGCAGCCGCGTGCTGCGCGCCAAGATCGACATGGCCTCGCCCAACATGAATATGCGCGACCCGGTTATTTACCGCATCCGCCGCGCGCACCACATTCGCACCGGCGACAAGTGGTGCATCTATCCGATGTACGATTACACCCATTGCATTTCGGACGCGCTGGAAGGCATCACGCACTCGCTGTGCACGCTGGAATTCGAGGATCATCGCCCGCTCTATGACTGGGTGCTGGACAACATCACGATCCCTTGCCATCCGCGCCAGTATGAGTTTTCACGGCTGGAATTGCACTACACCATCACCAGCAAGCGCAAGCTGCTGCAACTGGTAAACGAGGGACGCGTGTCCGGCTGGGACGATCCGCGCATGCCCACCATCATCGGGATGCGCCGCCGCGGTTACACCCCGGAAGGCATACGCGAATTCGCAAAACGGATCGGTATCTCCAAGAGTGACAACACAGTGGACATGGCCGTGCTGGAAGCGGCCATCCGCGACGATCTGGAAAGCAAGGCCGCGCGCGTGATGGCGGTGGTCAATCCGCTGAAAGTGGTGATAACGAATTTTGTGGCGGGACAAACCCAGTCGCGCGAGGCGGGTTTTCATCCGCAGCACCCCGATTTCGGTTCACGGGTCGTGCAGTTCGACAGGGAAATCTGGATCGAGGCAGATGACTTCAGCGAGGTTCCGCCGGCAGGCTGGCAGCGCCTTACCATGGGCGGCGAAGTGCGTCTGCGCTACTCCTATGTGATGCGCTGCGATGAAGCGATCAAGGATGCCGCCGGCAACGTGGTCGAATTGCGCTGCTCGATCGATCCGGAAACGCTGGGCAAGAATCCGGTCGGGCGCAAGGTGAAGGGCGTGATCCACTGGCTGTCCTGTGCGCATGCGCTGGCGGCCGAGATCCGTTTGTATGACAGGCTGTTCACCGTGCCGGAACCGGATGCTGACCGGGAAATCGATTTTTGCACTTACCTGAATCCCGATTCTCTGGCCACGGTGCAAGGCTGGGTGGAGGCGTGCGTGAAAGATGCAGTGCCGGAAACGCGCTACCAGTTCGAACGGCTCGGCTATTTCTGCGCCGACCGCCGCGATCACCGCTCCGGAAAGCCGGTATTCAATCGCACCGTCACGCTCAAGGATTCCTGGGCGAAATAGCCGTTCGCTTTCCCCTCAACCATGCCCCCGCGAGCATCAGTGTGATCAACAGCCATACTCCCGCATTGCCCAAGCGCACATAGGGCGTGGCGCCCTCGTAGCCCTGCGCCTTGCCGAGCAGCACCGCCTCTTTATGTTGCGGCAATCGCTGCAATACTTTTCCGTCCACTCCTATGATTGAAGTGATGCCGGTATTGGTGGCGCGCAGCATCATGCGGCCGGTTTCCATTGCGCGCATTTGCGACATCTGGTTGTGCTGGGCGGCCGCATAGGAATGGCCATACCAGGCGTCATTGGTGAAGTTGGCCAGCAGCGTTGCCTGCGGCAAGGCAAGGATGATCTCTTCGCCGAACACATCTTCATAGCAGATGTTGACAGCGACATGCTGTCCGGCAACATTTAGCGGCGGCTGCCGTATGCCGCCCCTAGCCAGGTCGCCCATCGGGATGTTGAGCACATCGTTGATGAACCAGCCCAGCAATGGCCGCAGCGGAATGAATTCGCCGAACACCACCAGGTGATGTTTGCGGTATTGCTGCTCTTCGTCTACACCCAATGAAAACACACTGTTGTAATAGCTGCCGTGGTCGCGTTCGAACACCCCGATCAGGTCATCGCCGCCGCTTTGCACAGCGTGGTCGCGCAGCTGCCCGATCAGGTCTTGCGGGATTTCATGGCGCAGCATCGGCAAGGCGGTTTCGGTCAGCA
>CAZCKZ010000318.1:0-2220 GCA_964499395.1 uncultured Gallionella sp.
GCACCGCAACGAATCCGAGCACACTGATGGCGACCAGCAGTTCGACCAGGGTCAGCCCCCATTGTGTTGTGATTCGCCTGTTACGCATTGGGCACCACCTGATCAAGCTTGATGATGCGCCGATCGGGATTTTCTGCGTCGAATACACTCACTTCAACGCGGCGGAAGTAGGGGTTTGGTGTGGTGAAGACATTTTCTTCGCATACCAGATGCAGTTCTCCCTGGTTGCAATCGAATCGGCGCTGACCCAGCGCCGGCCATTCATGGCTCAGCCGGATCTGCGACAGCCGGTTTTCGGCCGACCAGGTTGCCATCATCGAAGCGCGCAAGTCGGCACTGTTTTGCGTCAGGCTGCCCACCGCCCGCAGGCTGGCGCCCAGCGCGGTTCCGATAATGACCAGAGCCACCAGCACCTCGAGCAGCGTGAAGCCTGCGCAGCAACGATTCGATGGGTGCAAGGATAGGGGATGTTTATGATGCATCTTATTCGACGACGAAATGCCCGATCCCGTCGGCACGGATTGCCACTTGCGCATCGCCGACTGCAAGCGTCAGGACAAAAGGGATACCGACCGGTTCGCGGCCGAAAATGATGCGCAACGGAGTGGTTTGTTCCGCCGAAGGCGGGCTGACCGAGAGGGTGACCGGTGCGCGTTTGAATTTTCGCTCGCGCAGCAACTCATCCTGCTGGAGCGGTTGCCATTTATTGTCTTTGAACAGCAGGAAGCGGTAACTGTCCGGATCTGCTTCGAATGCGACCGGATGGTCGCGCACGATCGCCTCATCGCGTGCCGATTGCAGCAACAGCGCGATCCGCTGCGCATCGTTTTGCAATACCTGGCGCTCGCTCGGCATCGCATTGAATGACACTGCACCGAGGGTGATGCCGACAATTACCATTACCACCAGCAACTCAAGCAGCGTGAACCCTTGCGATCGCGGCCTGTATTTCGCGCCGCGACGGGCGCGATCAGACCGGGGTGAACAGAACGCGATTACAATTCCCACGAGCCGATATCGGCATCGTTGCCGACACCTCCCGGCTGGCCATCCGCGCCCAGTGAGAACACGTCGATTTCACCATGGATGCCGGGAGACAGATACAGATAGGGATTGCCCCACGGATCCTTCGGCAGCTTGTCGATATAACCGCCGGTTTTCCAGCCATCGGCGGCGGGGCCCGTGGTCGGTTTGGTAACCAGTGCCTGCAAACCCTGGTCGGTGGTCGGATAGCGTTGATTGTCCAACTTGTACAGTTTGAGCGCCTGCATGATCGTGGCGATGTCCTGCTTGGCTGCGACGATGCGCGCATCGTCGGTGCGCCCCATCAATTTGGGAACGATCAACGCGGCCATGATGCCCATGATGACCACCACCACCATGATTTCGATCAGGGTAAAGCCGCGTGCGTGTGCGCGTGCGCGTGCTGCGCTAGGGCGGCGATATGAAGCTGTAAAATTGTTTTGCATGAGTCGGGAATTTAAGGAAAAGATGAATGTGGCGCTAGTATAAATCCGAAGTCGGCTTAATGTACCATCATTGATGAGGATGGAATTTAAATCCGGCCACGGACGGGCGTTGTTCATTGATTCTTATGGGTCGGGTGCTGACTATTCATTGTAAATCCTGCAAGGGGTATTATAATGCACGGCCTTGGACAGGATCAGCGCAAAAGTTGGGCCATGTCTTGTGTCATTTCAAGTGCGGCATCGCCGCACTTTGTATTTTAGAAAAGAAAATATGCCAGTTATTACCTTGCCTGATGGTTCGCAGCGCAGCTTTGCGCAGCCAGTGACAGTCGCCGACGTTGCGCTCAGTATCGGTGCCGGTCTGGCGCGTGCGGCGCTGGCGGGGAAAGTGGACGGACGGCTGGTGGATACTTCCTATCTGATTGCGCAGGATGCCGCGCTGGCCATCATCACCGACAAGGATGCGGATGGTCTGGAGATCATCCGCCATTCCACCGCGCATTTGCTGGCTTACGCGGTGAAAGAACTGTTTCCCGATGCGCAGGTGACCATCGGCCCGGTGATCGAAAACGGCTTCTACTATGATTTTTCCTATCACCGTCCGTTCACGCCGGAAGACCTGGAAGCAATCGAAAAACGCATGGCTGAACTGGCCAAACGCGACATCCCGGTGACGCGCAAGGTATTGCCGCGCGATGAGGCGGTCGACTATTTCAAAGGCATCAAGGAACATTACAAGGCCGAGATCATC
>CAZCKZ010000319.1:0-2200 GCA_964499395.1 uncultured Gallionella sp.
CAGCTCAGCAGCTTCAATACCGCGAAGGGACGCATGCTGGCGACCATGCTGATCTGGCGCGAAGGCGACGACTATATGCTGCAACTGCCGCGCGCGCTGTGCGAACCGATACGCAAGAAACTCTCCATGTACGTGCTGCGCGCCAAGGTCAAGATCACCGATGCCAGCGACGAGATCGTTACGCTGGGACTGTCCGGCGCGAATGCACGGGAGATTTTGCGCACTCAATTCGGCGAACTGCCGCAGCAGCCTTTCAGTGTCATCGCCGCCTCACAGGGAAGCGCAATAAAAATCAGCGACACGCGCTTTCTGGTCAATACCCCGGTGGCTAACGCTGCGGCGCTGTGGACTGAATTCGCCCAGCACTGCCAGCCGGTCGGCAGTGTGTGCTGGGACTGGCTCGACATTCGTTCCGGCATTCCCGTGATCCTGCCGCAAACCCAGGAACAGTTCGTCGCGCAAATGGCGAATCTCGAACTTATCGGCGGGGTGAATTTCAAAAAGGGCTGCTATCCGGGACAGGAAATCGTGGCGCGCATGCAGTATCTCGGCAAACTGAAACGCCGCATGTATCTGGCGCATCTCGACAGCAGCACGGCACCCATGCCCGGCGATGAGTTGTTCAGCGCCGAGATGGAAGGCCAGGCCTGCGGCATGATCGTCAACGCGGCCCCCGCGCCAGGCGGCGGTCATGACGTATTGGCAGCAGTGCAGGTAACCACCCGTGAAGCGCAGGCAGTGCACTGGAAATCATTGCACGGTGAGACATTGGAATTCTTGCCGTTGCCTTATCCGCTGCCCGATGTTTGAGCGCAATTTTGAGCCGGGCAATTAATTCAGGTTCGATACTCACAAGTTGCCTTCATGAACAAATCCGGTTCGTCCCCATCCCGCATCTATCTGATTGCCCTGGCGACGGTATTGTTCATCGCGCTGAACGGCGTGTGGCTGAACCTGTTCGGCAGCCTCGATAACCGCCTCAGCGACTTTTTCGCGCGCGTAGTCGCAAGGCAACTCAGCCCCGACCCAGACATCGTGATCGTCGATATCGACGAAGCCAGCCTGGCCGCAATGCAGGCCACGGCCGGAAGCTGGCCGTGGCCGCGCGCGGTGCATGCCGAACTGCTGCAAGGCATAGAGCGGCAACAACCGCGTGCCATCGTGTTCGATATCCTGTTCAGCGAACCGGACCGCTATCGCCCGGAAAGCGACCAGTATTTCAATGAAGTGCTGCACAAGCTGCACAATGTTTATTTCCCGATGCTGCAGCTGGCAGGAAACCAGAGCGGCGGGGTACCCCTGTCTGAAATTTCACGTGTCATCGACATACCCCGCAGCGCCGGCGCCGACCCAGGCGCGCGCGCCATTTTGCTGCCGCCGCAGGCCATTGCAACCGAATCGTGGCGAGTCGGGCTGGTTAACCTGACGGAAGACGCGGACGGTGTGACACGGCGTTATGAATTGAACCGCGATATTTCCGGGTGGCAACTGGAGTCGCTGCCGGCACGCGTGATGCGCGACCTCGGTTTCCCGATCCCGCCGCAGCCCGGCATCAGTCTGAACTGGCGCGGCGACAGCCACGCGTTCAGGCGCATCTCCTATGCCGACCTGTATGCCGACCAGTCGCGCCGGAAGCCGCTGCGCGATCCGCACGAACTGACCGGCAAGGTCGTCGTGATCGGCACCACCGCCTCGGGTTTGCACGACATCCGCGCCACACCCGTATCCAGCCAGTATCCCGGCGTGGAGATCCTGGCCACCGCACTGGACAATCTGAAGAACCAGCGTTACCTGCATACCGCGCCTCCCTACGCCTCACCGTTGTGCGCGCTGCTGCTGATCGCCGTCCAATTGCCGCTGTTTGTGCGGCGCCGTCTCGACGTGTTCAGAATAGGCGGGGCATTGTTGCTGCTGAGCATTGCGCTGCTGGGTACGCAATACTTCGCGATGACGCGGCTATACAGCGCCACACTGCTGACACCGCTGCTGTTCGGCTGGGGATTCTATTTTGCCGCCGCGCTGAGCGAATATCTGCGCGAAAAGAAATCCCGCGAGCAGACGGTGCGCATCTTCAACCGCTTTCTCGATCCGCGCGTGGTCAACTCGCTGGTTGCGCAGGGAGAAACACCGCAGTCGTTGAGCGGCCAGGCACGCGAGATAACCGTACTGTTTTCCGACATACGCGGCTTCACCACGCTGT
>CAZCKZ010000320.1:0-2197 GCA_964499395.1 uncultured Gallionella sp.
GTAATTTCATTTTGTATTTAATGCGTTGCATCCAGCCGATTTGGGTTGCGCAACGCTGCCGGGCAGGGTGATTGTTGAAGGTTCAACTCGCCACAACCACGACGTATTCTTTAAGGGTGAAATTCACAGCGGTTTTGTCGCATGTTTCTCTATGTCAGCTTTTTCAACTGATACAACCTCTCCAACGCTTCCTTCGGACTCAATTCATCCGGCTGCAAGTCTTGCAGTGATTTCAACGCCGGATGTTCTTCCGGTTCGGGCAACTCAGGCGTCTTGTCGAACAGGTCGCCCTGCGGATTCTGTGCGGCGCTGTTTTGTTCCAGTTTGAGCAGTTGTTTTTTTGCAGCGCGGATCACGTCGTTCGGCACACCGGCCAGTGCGGCGACTTGCAGGCCGTAGCTCTGGCTGGCAGCGCCTTCATTCACCGAGTGCAGGAACACGATGCTGTGCTGGTGTTCAATGGCGGCCAGGTGGACGTTGGACAGTTGCGGGAATTCATCCGACAGCCGCGTCAGTTCGAAATAGTGTGTGGCGAACAGCGTGTAGCTGCGGTTCTTTTCCAGCAGGTGGCGCGCGATCGCGTAGGCAAGCGCGAGACCGTCGAAGGTGCTCGTGCCGCGCCCGATCTCGTCGACCAGCACCAGGCTTTTTTCCGTGGCGTTGTGCAGGATGTTGGCGGCTTCGGTCATTTCGACCATGAAGGTGGAGCGTCCGCTGGCAAGGTCGTCCGACGCGCCGATGCGGGTGAAGATCTGGTCGATTTCGCCCAGCACGGTGGATTGGGCAGGAACAAAACTGCCGCAGTGCGCGAGCAGCGCGATCAGCGCGACCTGGCGCATGTAGGTGGATTTGCCGCCCATGTTCGGGCCGGTGATCAGCAGCATGCGGCACTTCTCGTTCAGTGAGGTGTCGTTCGGCGTAAATGTATCCACCTGCGCCTCGACCACCGGATGCCGTCCTTTCGTGATCCCGATTTGCGGCTCGCCGGAAAATTCCGGTGCGCTGAAATTCAGGGTGGCGGCACGCTCGGCGAACGTGGCAAGCACGTCCAGTTCGGCGATCGCTGCGGCGACATGTTGAAGTTGCGGGATGAACGGCGCGAGCCGGTCGAGCAGTTGTTCATATAGAAAACGTTCGCGCGCCAGCGCGCGCTCATTGGCGGACAGCGCCTTGTCCTCGAAGGTCTTCAGTTCCGGCGTGATGTAGCGCTCGGCATTCTTCAGCGTCTGGCGGCGGCGGTAGTCGTCCGGCACGTTGACGCTTTGCGCCTGGCTCACCTCGATATAAAAACCATGCACGCGGTTGTATTCCACTTTCAATGTGGCGATGCCGGTGCGTGCGCGTTCGCGTGCTTCCAGCGCCAGCAGGAAATCGCCGCAGTTGGTCTGTATGCCGCGCAACTCGTCCAGTTCGGCATCGTAGCCGTCTGCGATCACGCCGCCTTCGCGCAATATCGAGGAAGGTTCGGCGCGCAGCGAGTCCTGCAAAATGGCAACCAGCTGCGCATCGGCCTGGAGCGCATCGGCCAGCATATTCACCAGCGGCGCATTGCATGCGGCCAGCGCAGTATGCAGTTGCGGCAGCTGTGTCAATGTATCGCGCAAACCGGACAAGTCGCGCGGGCGCGCACTGCGCAGCGCGATGCGCGCGGTGATGCGCTCGACATCCACGCAGGGTTTCAGCTGTTCGTGCACGCTACGGAATGACTCCCTCGTCCCTTGAGGGGAGAGGAGGGATTGAAGACTGGCCACCGCGTACAGCCTTTCCCGCAAGATATTCCGGTCACGCAGCGGGTGATGCAGCCAGTGGTGCAGCAAACGGCTGCCCATGTTGGTCGCGCAATTGTCGAGCTGCGACAGCAGGGTGGGGGCGAGTTCGCCGCGCAGGGTCTGGGTGATCTCCAGGTTGCGCCGTGTCGCGGCATCCATGCGCACGTAGCGGTCCGCGCTGTACACCTGCACGCTGCGAATGTGGCTGATGGCCTGGCCCTGCGTAAGCTTGGCATAACCGAGCAGGGCGCCGGCGGCTTCCAGTCCCACGCTGAATTCGTCGCAGCCGAATCCGGCCAGGTCGAGTGTGGCGAACTGCTGGCACAGCGCGCGCCGCGAAGTTTCCAGATCGAAATGCCAGTCCGGCAGTGTCTTTTTCGGCACATTGATTTGCGGGGGTGCGGAATTTTCCGCATGCAAAATCTCGG
>CAZCKZ010000321.1:0-2190 GCA_964499395.1 uncultured Gallionella sp.
CAATGCGCTGCGGCAGCTGCATGTGTCTGCGCCTGCATCGTCGTGCAACAGCGGTGTGACGCTCTTGACCAGCGCGCGCGCCTTGTCGGCATTTTCCAGCAACACTTTCACGATCGCGTCGACCGTCACGTCGTCGTGATTCGGATGCCAGCAGTCGTAGTCGGTCACCATTGCGACGGTGGCGTAACAGATCTCGGCTTCGCGCGCGAGCTTGGCTTCCGGCATGTTGGTCATGCCGATCACATCGCACTGCCACGAGCGGTACAGCTCGGATTCGGCGAGGCTGGAAAACTGCGGGCCCTCCATCACCAGGTAGGTGCCGCCGCGCGCCACCGGGATACCGACCTGCTGCGCGGCGGCATGCAGATGATCACCGAGACGATGGCACACCGGATGCGCCATCGACACATGTGCGACCAGGCCATTGCCGAAGAAACTTTTCTCGCGCGCAAAGGTGCGGTCGATGAACTGGTCGACGATGACGAACATGCCCGGTGTGAGATGCTCGCGCAGCGAACCCACCGCGCTGACGGACACGATGTCGGTCACGCCGAGCCGCTTGAGCGCGTCGATGTTGGCGCGGAAGTTGATCTCGGACGGCGGTATCTTGTGCCCTCGCCCGTGGCGCGGCAGGAACGCGATCGGCTGCGGCTTCAAGTCTCCAATAGGCAATTCGCCGATCAGGATTTCGTCGGACGGCTCGCCGAACGAAGACGTTGCCTTCACCCAGCGGGTGTTCGCCAATCCCTCGATGTTATAGACGCCGCTGCCGCCGATGATCGCCAACATGTTTTCAGTTCCTTCAATGTATCAAATTACAACCGGGACGCGCGTGGTCAGTGCACACATCAATTCATAGCTGATCGTTCCGGCCGCGCGCGCGACCTCTTCGATCGGCATACCCGCACCCCACAACACCACCGGGCTGCCGACATCGGCTTCAGGCAGCGAACTCAAATCCACGCACAACATGTCCATCGAGACACGGCCCAGCGTTTGGGTGCGCTCCCCGTCCACCAGTATCGGTGTGCCGTTCGTTGCATGCCTGGGGTATCCGTCGGCATATCCGCAGGCGACGATACCGATGCGCATCGCGTGATCGGCGCGGAACAGCGCGCCATAGCCGACTTCGTCACCGGCGCGCAATTCCCGCGTGGCGATGATGCGGCTGTTCAGCGTCATCACGGGTTGCAGTCCGAGTTCCTGAGCGCTGAATTGTTCACCCATGTCCGGGGCAAACGGCGACGCGCCATACAGCATGATGCCCGGACGCACCCAGTCGCCGTGTGCTTCGGGATAACGCAGCAGTGCGGCGGAATTCGCCAAGGAGCGCGCTACGCGATAGTGCGAGGCGATCTCATTGAACAGCGCGAGCGGTTCGGCGATGCCGCGAGGCTCGTCGGCATTCGCAAAATGGGTCATCAGCGTGATCTCGCGCACCGCACGATGGCGGTTCAGCTTCTCCATCGCCTGCGCAACTTGCGGCGGCGAAAAACCCAGACGGTTCATGCCGCTGTTCACCTTGAGCCAGACATCCAGTGTCCCCTTTCCGGATTTCATTGGGCCGGGATAGGCATCCAGCAGCGCGATCTGCCACTGACTGTGGATCACGCAGGTCAATCCATATTCCGCGATGACGGGCAATTCTTCCGCGCTGAAGCAACCTTCCAGAAGCAGGATGGTCTGGCGGAAACCCGCTTCGCGCAACCGCACCGCATCCTGCAAGTCCAGCAGCGCATAGCCGTCAGTTTCCGCCAGCGCTTCTGCGGCACGCATCAACCCGTGCCCGTAACCATCCGCCTTGATGGCGGACATGATGCGCGCGGAAGTGGCACGGCGCGCCACCTGGAGATTATTCTCCAGCGCGCTCAAGTCCAGGCTGGCTTGTATCGGACGCGGCATGAATGTCGGTTTATGGCAAGGATTTTATAGAGACGCGAATGATAGCAGGGGCAATACTTTCATGTTATAAAACGAATTGATAAATATAAACTCCGTTTAATGAATCCCGGCTTTTACATCTTCTTCGCGGCGCAGTTCTTTTGGCTACGGCCAGTCCGCGTTGCAGACTTTAACGTGCTGCGCACATTAGCCTCCGCCGAAAGAACATGAATCTCGGTTTTTACATTATCCTTGCGGCGCAGTTCTTTTGGCTACGGCCAGTCCGCGTTGCAGACTTTAACGTGCTGC
>CAZCKZ010000322.1:0-2184 GCA_964499395.1 uncultured Gallionella sp.
CTTCCTGGGTTACCGCAATATGCCTGCGCGAGGGGATTGCAATACATGCAGCGACCAGGATATTGTCAACGCCGTTTCCTATATGGTCAATCATTCAAAATAGCCTTTGTCTGGCGGCAAACCGAAGTTGATTCTTTTTGGTTAATTCTTCGTTGGCAAAGTTGGCTTTGGTTCGAACGTGCTGCGAACCATAAGCAGCCCCGACTACCCGTTCGCTCCAAACATCATCCGCTTCGCGACAAACTTTTTCACGAACGGCAGACAGTCCAGCGCGGTCAGCGCGGCGGCGCGGCCGGTGCTGATTAGCGGCAGGTCGTTGGAGAACAGCCGCACCAGGCTGTCGGTGAAGCGTATCCCGGCATCGCGGTCGGTGCGTCGGTCTGCGCGGTAGGCGGCGAGCATTGCTTCGCTGCCCAGTTCTTCCGCCTTGGCATCGAGTATTGCCTGCGACAGTTCCCATGCGTCGCGCAGTCCCATGTTGAAGCCCTGGCCGGCGACCGGGTGCAGCGTTTGCGCGGCGTTGCCGAGCAGCACGACATGCGGCATCGGCGTCTGCTGCGGGGCGCGCCTCAGGCCGAGCGGGAAGCAGGTGCGTTTGCTCACGGTCAGGAATTCCCCGACGCGGTCACCGAAGTGCTGATGCAGTTCATGCAGAAATTTTGCATCGTCCCATGCCAGCATTTCCTGAGCGGCCTGGTGCGGCGCAGTCCAGACCAGTTCGTAGCCCTCCTTGAACGGCAGCAGCGCCAGCGGCCCCTGCGGCGTGAAGCGTTCGAATGCGGTCTTGGCTTGCGGTGAGGAACAGGTGATGTGGGTGATCAGCGCGCTTTGTCCGTAGTCACGCACTTTCGGTGGGAATTGCTGCGCCAGCAGCTTGCCGCCGTCGGCGACCACCGCGAGGCGGGTATTCAGGGTGTGTTTGGCACCGTCCTGTTGATAGCCGATCACGGCGTGGTCGGTTTCACCTTGCAGATGTGTGACTGATGCGCCAGTAATGTATTGTAATTTTCCGCTTCCCTCTTCCGCGCTGTCGCGCTTTCCTCTCCCGCGTGCGGGAGATAGGTTGGGGGAGAGGGTGTGTTGCAGCGCATCGGTCAATGCGTCCTGCAGCGCCGGATAGGGAATCACATAGCCGAGCTCCGGCACGTTCAGTTCTTCGGCATGCAACACCGCGCGGCCGAAGCTTTGCTTCTGCGAAATGTGGATGGTGTGTATGGGCGATACATCGCGCAGCGAATTCCATACGCCGAGGCGATTCAGCAACAAACGGCTGCCGTAGGACAGGGCCAGCGCGCGCGCGTCAGCACTGGCAGCATTCGCCGGACGCGCTTCCAGCACACATATCCTCAGCTTGCTGCCGCGCAACGCCAGCGCCAGCGCCGCGCCGACCGGGCCGCCGCCGATGATCGCGATGTCATATCCAGCGTTCATGGTTTCCTCATCAACTCTTCGATATCCGCCACCGTTTTCGGTGCGGCATCGGTCAGCACTTCATTGCCTTGCGCGGTGATCACCACATCGTCCTCGATGCGGATGCCGATGTTCCAGAGCGACATCGGCACATTATCGGCCGGACGGATATAGCAGCCCGGCTCGACGGTCAGCACCATGCCGGGTTGCAGCGCGCGCCAGTCATCGCCGGTCTTGTAGTCGCCGACATCGTGCACGTCCATGCCCAGCCAGTGACCGGTGCGGTGCATGTAGAACTGCTTGTAGCTCTCGCTTTCAAGTACAGCGTCCACGCTGCCGTGGCAAAGCTTCAGGTCGATGAAACCCTGCGCCAATACGCGCAGCGCGGCATCGTGCGGTGCGTTCCAGGTCTGATCGGGTTTTGCGGCGGCGATCGCGGCGGCCTGCGCGGCCAGCACGATCTCGTAAACGTCCTTTTGCTCGGCGCTGAATTTCCCGCCGACCGGAAAGGTGCGCGTGATGTCCGAGGCATAGCCGTCCAGTTCGCATCCTGCATCGATCAGCAGCAGATCCACGTCGCGGAGCCGGGCGTTGTTGCCCACATAGTGCAGCACGCAGGCATTCGCGCCGCCCGCGACGATGGAGGTATAGGCAGGATGGCGCGCACCGTGGCTGCAGAATTCATGCAGCAGTTCCGCTTCGACCTGGTACTCGAACATATCGGGCCGCGTGAAACGCATCGCGCGCTTGTGCGCTGCCGTGGAGATCGCGGCA
>CAZCKZ010000323.1:0-2172 GCA_964499395.1 uncultured Gallionella sp.
CTCGCGGGTATTGAAATCCAGGCTGCTGCCACCCTGGGTGCGAAATTGACCGATAACATAAAGTCTGTCGTGCTCGATCAGCTTCCACTCTGTATAGCGATAATCGCCATCATGCCACTGGTCGCGGTGCCGGGTGAGTATCTCCGCCTGTTCGGGATCGACCACGCATTCGCCGGATTCGTCGCGCAGTATGAAGGTATCGTCGCTTTCGCCGCTGTCCATGGTTTTCCATTTGTTTTCGGATTCGCGCCGTTCGATCCTGTAGCGATACCATAAACAGGGCAGCGCGCTGAGTTTGCTGAGCAGAGGATCGCCGAATGAATGACCGCGTCCGACAAGTTCGACATAGCCCTGTGCGGCGGAGGCGATCTTCGAGGTGGGGGTGTCGCGTATCGTGCGCAGTCTGTTCAGGGCAGACAGCCAGGCCAGCATGCTGATGGCGGCCATGATGGACAGGATGAACAGCCAGCCGTTGCGTGTATGCAGATTGACGCCGATCAACAGCAACAGCAATTGCGCACCCGAGGTGACCAGATGCGCGTATTCGCGTCGCAGCGTAACCAGCATGATCAGGTGCCCGTGACAATCAGCTGAACAGCGCTTTCATGTCGACATCCGCCTTCTCGCTGGCGGCGAATTCCAGCAGCGGCTTTTCGCCAAAATTGAACAGACCCGCGATGATGCTGGCGGGGAAAACCTCGATTTGCACGTTGTTGATGTTCACCGATTCGTTATACAACTCGCGGCGGTCGGCGATGCCGTTCTCCAGTGAGGTAATGCGATTCTGCAACCGTATGAAGTTTTCATCTGCTTTCAATTCGGGGTAAGCCTCCGCCACCGCGAAAATGCTGCCCAGGCCGGCGCGCAACGCGCCTTCCGCCTGGCCTAGCGCGCCGATGTCCTGGCGTTCGCGCGCGGCATGCACCTGGGAGCGCGCCTCAATGACTTTCTGCAGCGTCGCCTGTTCGAACTGCTTGTATTGCTTGCACACCTCGACCAGCTTGGGCAGCTCGTCATGGCGCTGTTTGAGCAACACGTCGATGTTGGCCCATGCCTTGGACACTGCGTGTTTGACGCTGACCAGATGGTTGTACAGACTGATGGCGTAGACCACCAGCACGGCGACGACGCCGAGAAAAATCAGCATACCCATATTGCCCCCTTGGTTTGAATGTGACTGTTTGATTGCGGTTTAATTGTGCCATTGATTTGGACTGTGGGCGAATTTCTTGCATGCACCGGCCTGTGTCTGTCTTATGGTTTACCGCCCAATCTTGATTCGCAGCACCGAACTTGCTACGGTAAACACCTGCACCCAATCATGCAGGAGGAAAAATGAAACTTGCGGTACTCGGCTGTTATGGCGGCATCGGCGGTGCGCGGCGCACCACCGCACTGTTGCTGGACGACGATGTACTGATCGATGCCGGCACGGGGACCGGTGAACTGAGCCTGGAACAGATGGCCGGCGTGGACCACGTTTTTTTGACCCACGCCCACCTCGATCACTGCGGCTTTATCCCGCTGCTTGCCGATGCCGCGGCATTCCTGCGCAACCGGCCCCTGCAGGTGCATGCGTTGCCGCAGACCATAGCGGCGCTCAAGGAAAACCTGCTGAACGGCAAGTTGTGGCCGGATTACAGTGCGCTGCCCACGGTCGATAATCCCTACATCCGTTTTGTTCCGGTCGCGCCCGGCGAGACCACACTGCTGGGCCACAGGCGCATCACGCCATTGCCGGCTCGCCACGCGGTGCCCGCGGTGGGTTACCGGCTGGATAGCGGGAAGGCAAGTTTCGTGTACTCGGGCGACACCACCGACTGCGAGCCATTCTGGACGGCACTGAACGAAATCGACAACCTGCGATACCTGATGATCGAAACCACCTTCCTCAACGAGAATGCCGGTGCCGCAGCGCGATCCGGACATACGACTGCAACGCTGCTGGCACATGGGCTGGCGCGCCTGCAACGCCCGGTGAAGTTGCTGATCACCCATATGGAACCGGGCAGGGAAGATTCGATCATGGCGGAAGTCGTCGCAGCCTGCGGGAAGTTTCAACCGACGCGGCTTGGGCAAGGACAAATATTCGAGTTCTGAATCCGGCTTACAGCTTCATGATGCCGCCGAGGCAACTTTCCTGATTATAAGCGACTCCCCCAAGGGAAGAAA
>CAZCKZ010000324.1:0-2168 GCA_964499395.1 uncultured Gallionella sp.
GCCCACCAAATATCTGTTACTAAGAGCAAGCTCTAAGTTCCTTTACACTATCTGTTGGATGACGTGCCACTGAATAGGTTTGCCTACCTCGCTAGACTGAGATGAAATGTGTATCACGCTGGCGTTATTATTTACATTTACCATGGATTTGACGCTGCGTTCATAGATGCGCATACTCATCGTAACTATTTCACGCCGGGTTTGTCATGACCACCATACGCCAGCAGGATTTCATCGATAGCATCGCCGACGCGCTGCAATTCATTTCCTACTACCATCCAGCCGATTACATCAAGGCATTGGCGGAGGCGTATCACCGCGAGGAATCGCATGCAGCGAAGGATGCGATGGCGCAGATACTGACCAACTCGCGCATGTGCGCGCAGGGGCACCGGCCGATTTGCCAGGACACAGGCATCGTCGTCGCGTTTGTTCGCATTGGAATGGACGTGCGCTGGGAAGGTGCGACGAAGAATGTGAACGAGATGGTGAATGAGGGTGTGAGCAAAGCCTATCTCGAACCCGACAACGTGCTGCGTGCCTCCATCGTCAGCGATCCGGCGGGCAGGCGCAAGAACACTGGCGACAACACACCGGCGGTAGTACATGTCGAGATCGTGCCCGGCGACAAGGTGGACGTGCGCATCGCGGCCAAGGGCGGCGGTTCGGAGAACAAGGCGCGCTTCGCGATGCTCAATCCCAGCGATGACGTGGCAGACTGGGTGGTGAGCCAATTGCCGGGCATGGGCGCGGGATGGTGTCCGCCCGGGATGCTGGGCATCGGCATCGGCGGTACGGCGGAGAAGGCGATGCTGCTGGCGAAAGAATCGCTGATGCAATCCATCGACATGACCGAACTCAAGGCACGCGGCGCGCGGAACAGCATCGAGGAATTGCGCATCGACATCTGCGACAAGGTGAACGCGCTCGGCATCGGCGCGCAGGGGCTGGGCGGGCTGACCACGGTGCTGGATGTGAAGATACTCGATTACCCTACCCACGCGGCCTCCAAGCCGGTGGCGATGATCCCCAATTGCGCCGCCACTCGCCACATCCATTTCGAGCTGGACGGCAGCGGCGTCGCGCAGTTCACGCCACCGAAGCTCGAGGACTATCCCGATGTGCATTGGAAACCCGCGCCGGATGCGCGCCGCGTCAACCTCGACACCATCACGCGCGCCGACATCGCGAAGTGGCAACCGGGCGAGACGCTGCTGCTCTCCGGGAAACTGTTTACCGGGCGCGATGCCGCGCACAAACGCATGGTCGAGATGCTGGCAAAGGGCGAGAAGCTGCCGGTGGATTTCAACGGTCGTTTCATCTACTACGTCGGCCCGGTCGACCCGGTGCGCGACGAAGTGGTCGGGCCTGCCGGACCGACCACTGCGACGCGCATGGACAAATTCACCGACACGATGCTGGAGCAGACCGGCCTGATCGGCATGATAGGCAAGGCCGAGCGTGGCAAGGCTGCGATCCAGTCGATCAAGCGGCACGGCGCGGTGTATTTGATGGCGGTTGGC
Organism: uncultured Gallionella sp.; assembly: GCA_964499395.1. Lineage (GTDB taxonomy): Bacteria > Pseudomonadota > Gammaproteobacteria > Burkholderiales > Gallionellaceae > Gallionella. Next base: position 1,524 of record CAZCKZ010000324.1, read on the forward strand.
GGCGCGGCCTACCTTGTCTCCCAGGCGATACGCAGCGCGAAAGTCGTCGCTTTCGCCGACCTGGGCATGGAAGCGATCTACGAATTCGGGGTGAATGATATGCCAGTCACCGTCGCGGTGGATACCAACGGCTGCTCGGTGCATGAGATCGGCCCGGCAAAATGGAGCGGGCGGATAGCCGCGATTCCGGTAAAGGTGGCGAAGTAAAGATTCTGGAAAATTATTTTGCATTTGGTATGGTATCGTTGCAAGAAACAGGCGGCATGGTTGCTAATATTTAGTCGCATAATTTACGTTAGGATTCGCCGCATCATGAACAGATATAGCAGCAGATACACCATGACCGCCTATCCACAACTCCCTGCATATGACTGAAGCTGACCATTTACCTGCGCTGAGCAGCGTTATCCTGCTTCGGCTGCGCGATTATGCGCGCCGCCCGGTGGCTGAACAGGCGCGGCTGAGCGCCCAGCTCGATACAGTGCTGGCCATGCTGCTACCTGACATTCCATCGCGGGCGCGTATCGTGCTGGCTGGCAGCGGCCGTGCGGCAGTGGCCGTGCTGGACAACGCGCCGGCGGCGCTGGCTTTTGCTGAGCGTGCACTGAGTGCCAACCAGATTGGTCTTGGGCTGTGTATCGGTAT
>CAZCKZ010000325.1:0-2164 GCA_964499395.1 uncultured Gallionella sp.
GGGCGGATGGGGCGCATCTTGCTGGAGAACGTGTTTCAGTCCGATGATCTGGTGCTGCACGCCGCGCTGGAGCACGGCAGCAGCACATTGATCGGCAAGGATGCAGGGGCATTGTCCGGCACGGCTTGCGGTGTCAAAGTCAGCGCGGATGTGGAAGCAGCGCTGCAGGGCGCGGACGTGCTGATCGATTTCACCCGCCCGGAAGGCACGCTGCATCATCTCGATATCTGCCAAAAACTCGGCGTGAACATGGTGATCGGCACCACCGGATTCAACGCGCAGCAAAAGGCGCAGTTCGGCAGCGCGGCGCAGCAGATCGGCATCGTGTTTGCGCCCAACATGAGCGTGGGTGTGAACCTGGTGTTCAAGTTATTGGAGACGGCGTCGCGCGTGCTGGCGCAAGGTTACGACATCGAGATCATCGAGGCGCATCACCGCCACAAGGTGGATGCGCCGTCCGGCACCGCACTGGGCATGGGCGAAGTGATTGCGAAAACCCTGGGGCGCGACCTTGAAAAATGTGCCGTGTATGGGCGCGAGGGTGTCACCGGCGAGCGCGATCCATCCACCATCGGCTTCGCCACGGTGCGCGGCGGCGACATCGTCGGCGATCACACCGTCATGTTTGCGGGCACCGGCGAGCGCATCGAGATCACCCACAAGGCCAGCAGCCGCGCCACCTTCGCGCTGGGCGCGCTGCGTGCCGCACGTTTCCTGAAAGAGCATCCGGCAGGCATGTACGACATGCAGGATGTGTTGGGAATCAAGTGAGCAGCGGCGGAAAAGTTCTTTTACCGACAAGGAATATCCAAAATGGCAAACGACACGCAATCGGACGCAGGCTGGAACTGGGCAGTACGCTATATTGCATTGATTGTGGTCGCATTGATATTGGCCGCCGCCATCGGCAGCATGGAGTTGTTCATCAAGACAACCGTCTTCGGCGGGAAGCTTAGCGCGTCGCATCTGGTGCAATTCATGGGTTACGGCGCCGCGCTGGCCGCATTCTGGATGCTAGGCCAGCGCTCGACCATTGCCTTGCAGCAACACGGCGGACGATGGTCGTTCATGCAACATCTGATTTTGCCTGTGGTGAGCCTGATCGCCGTTTCAATAGCCTATACGGTTGTTCTGCTGATACTCAATCCCATGATGAACGCGGCGCTGCACAACATCTACAACTGGGTGTTTATCGTTGCGATACTCGCCTGTGCGGTATGGGTGCTCATGGCCGTCCTCGGCGAGTCTGCCTCGCTGACTTCGGCGTTGACTTCTGCCGCCGGACGAATCGGCGGTTCCTCGGGCAAGCGCAAGTCATGACCGGCATGCCGGTTTGGTCGAATGACGATTAGCCTCATCAGTAGTTTCTACGTGCGCTAACCCCCGCATTCTCATTAACCCGACTCATCGGATGCTGTCCAATGGACTGGAAAATACTCGCCACCGTTTTTGTTTCCGTGTTCATCGCCGAGATGGGCGACAAGACGCAACTGGCCACCCTGCTGTTCGCCTCGGACAGGGAAGTCGGCAAATGGACGATCTTTCTGGGAGCATCGCTGGCGCTGGTCGCCGCCTCGGGTATCGGCGTTATGGTCGGCGGTGTGCTGTCGAACTATGTCGACGAGAAACATCTGCACTACTTTGCCGGAGCGGGCTTTGTCATCATCGGCCTCTGGACGTTGTGGAAAGCCTGACCTGGCATCAATCTGCCTGCTGCGTACTTTCGGTGTTGTCCGAGGTGTGATGTTCGACAAGCTTGTCGATAAAACTGCGCAGGAAATGTAAAGGTTGCGCGCTGTGGAAGCGGCCGGTTTCCTGTCCGCGGCTGTAAGCGATCACTGTTGGGAAGCCGCGCACCTTGTGCCGCCCGGCAATGCGCATGTTCTCGTCGGCATCCACCTTGGCCAGCACGAATTTCCCCTCGTATTCCTTCGCCAGTTTTTCCAGCATCGGCCCCAGCACGAGGCAAGGGCTGCACCACTCCGCGCCGATATCCAGCAGCACCGGCACGTCGTGGGAGCGGGCCACGACCAGTTCATCAAAATTTGCTTCTTCTACGTCATAGGAATGTTTATTCATTTTGGAATGCGGATCAAGTTTGAATATAGTCGTTCGTTATTATAAAACCGGGGTGGAAAATTTGCCGCCCATCATCCGGCAACCT
>CAZCKZ010000326.1:0-1889 GCA_964499395.1 uncultured Gallionella sp.
GCGGGGGCGGCGCGTTCCGATCTGTTCCAGTGGAAAAAAGTGGTGCTGACCCCGTTGCCGGAAAACAGCGCAGTATCGGTTGACCGTGTGCGTCGTGCATGGGAACTGTGCGGTGCCATGGTGAGCCAGCTGACGCCGGAACAACACGATGAAGTGTTTGCCGTCGTGAGCCATTTGCCCCATTTGCTGTCGTTTGCGCTGGTGCACGATATCGCGAAACGCGATAACCGCGACCTGCTGCTTTCCTTTGCGGCCAGCGGATTCCGGGATTTCACCCGCATCGCGGCCAGCAACCCGGAAATGTGGCGGGACATCTGTCTGGCGAATCGCGAGGTGCTGCTGAAAGAATTGAAGATCTACATTTCCGAATTGAACCGGATGAGTTCTGCCCTTGCGGCAGGCGATGCACAACAACTCGAGCAGATCTTCCTGACTGCACGCGAGTTGCGCGCCGGTTGGACATCCAAATAACCATGGATACGATCTCAACCAGACGAATCTGGTGGCTGGTGATTGCCGTCGCGCTGATCTGGTTCTCCAATCTCGAATACCGCAAGCTGATCAAGCCCGACGAAGGGCGCTATGCGGAGATTCCGCGCGAAATGGTGGTCAGCGGCAACTGGGTCACACCGCGCCTGAACGACCTGAAGTATTTCGAGAAGCCGCCGCTGCAATACTGGACGACCGCGATTGCCTACGAGGTGTTTGGGCAGCATCAATGGACTTCAAGGCTGTGGACCGGGCTGACCGGCTTCGCCGGCATATTGCTGGTGTGGTTTGCCGGCCTGCGATTGTTCGGACGCGAGGCGGCGGGCTACGCTGCGCTATTGCTGGGCGGCAGTTTGCTTTATGTGCTGATGGGGCACATCAACACGCTGGACATGGGCGTCACGTTTTTTATCACACTGGGCATCGTCGGCTTGTTGCTTGGGCAATCCGGGGCAGACAAGAAAATACAGCGCAACTGGATGTTGCTGGCCTGGGCCGCCCTGGGTCTGGCCGTCCTCAGCAAGGGGTTGATGGGTCTGGTGTTGCCAGGAGCGGCATTATTCCTTTACGCCGTGGTGCAGCGCGATTTCTCGGTATTCAAACGCATGCACTGGCTGTCCGGTCTGGCGGTGTTCCTGCTGATCACCGTGCCGTGGTTCTATCTGGTGATGAAAGCCAACCCGGAATTCTTCCAGAAGTTCTTCATCTACGAACACTACACACGCTTTACCACCAAAGAACTCGGCCGCTACCAGCCCTGGTATTACTTCGTCCCTATCCTGCTGCTCGGCGCGCTGCCCTGGACGGTGCTGATGTTCGACACCCTGATCAGGACATGGCGCGACAGCGGGCTGCCAAGTGGTAATTCCAGGGTCAAGACTTTCAATGCCGCTCGTTTCCTGCTGGTGTGGGCGGTGTTCATCTATCTGTTCTTTTCCGTTTCGGATTCCAAACTGCCGTCATACCTGCTGCCGATGTTCCCGGCGCTGGCGCTGCTGATGGGCAGGCAACTGGCGGCAATGAATGTGCGCAGATTGTTCTGGCAGGTCGCACCGGTGTTGCCGCTGACCCTGCTGGCGCTGGGATTTGCGCCATTTGCCTCCAGACTGGCCGACACGCCGCTGCAGCTGCAGGGATACAGCGCGTATTCCGCGTGGCTGGTGGCAGCGTCGCTGGTCTGGTCGCTGGGCGTGATCGCTGCACTGCTTATGCTGCGCCACCCGAATGTGGTGGATAGACACAAATTTGCCGCTGTGCTGGTGTTGTCGCTGAGCACGCTGCTGGCGGCACTGATAGGCACGTCGGGTTACAACACCATTGCGAAGGAGCGCTCCGGTTACTATATCGCCGAAGTGGTACGTCCTTACGTGAAGGCGGGTGAACCGTTCTACTCGGTGGAT
>CAZCKZ010000326.1:1899-2161 GCA_964499395.1 uncultured Gallionella sp.
TATGTACGAACAGACCCTGCCGTTCTACCTGAAGCACACCTTCACGCTGGTGCAGTATCAGGATGAGATGGCATTCGGTATCATGCAGGAACCCTGGCGCTATATACCCGACTACGCCAGTTTCGCGAAGGTCTGGCAGGCAAGGAAGGACGCGCTGGCGATCATGCCGGTGGCAACTTATGCGCGGCTCGAGCAACTCGGTCTGGAAATGAAAATTATCTACGAAGATCCGCAATATATTGTGGTGAGCAAACCATGAAAG
>CAZCKZ010000327.1:0-2158 GCA_964499395.1 uncultured Gallionella sp.
CGAGGACATCATCGCCGCGGCTCAGGCGGCGCACATCCATCATTTCATCGCATCGCTGCCGCTGGGTTATGACAGCATGGTGGGCGAGCGCGGCCTGAAACTGTCCGGCGGCGAGAAGCAGCGTGTTGCGATCGCGCGCGCCATCCTGAAGAATCCGGCGATCCTGATCTTTGACGAAGCGACCTCCGCACTCGATTCAAAATCGGAGAAGGCAATCCAGGCCGAACTGCGCGCGATTGCGCGGAACCGTACAACGCTGGTGATCGCGCACCGCCTGTCGACCGTTGTGGATGCGGACCAGATACTGGTGATGGATCATGGGAAAATCGTCGAACGCGGGACACATCGGGAATTGCTCGCGCAAAACCAACTGTATGCGCAGATGTGGAATCTTCAGAAACAAGAGGAACATGTCCTGCCTGTAGTTTGATTAATAATGAAATTCGGGTATGCTTATGCCGCATAACTGTGATGTACAGATGAGAACAAAACAATGAAAAAGCAAGTGTTGATATTGATACTGTTTGGGCAGGCGTTAGCACTTACTGCAGCGCACGCTGAAACCGGGGCAAATTCCTTCAAGGTTGATGAATCTTCTGCGGTCCCGCTGTCGTTCAAGGCTGAGCCGCGCAGGGTTTTGTCGCTCAAGGCTTCGTTGCTCAAAGTGCGTTCCCATGTCGCGCTGGTGTTTGACGAGCAGACCCAGCGTCCGATATATGACAAGCATGGCCAAGTGGTGATGCCGATTGCATCCATCACCAAGCTGATGACCGCTATGGTGGTGCTGGACGCGCATTTGCCGATGGACCAGGAGATCACCGTTGACGAGGATCATCTGAACAAGATCAAGCGGGCCAAGTCGAGGCTGCGCATAGGCACGACCCTCACGCGCGGCGAGATGCTCAGACTCGCGCTGATGGCCTCCGAGAATCGCGCGGCATTGGCACTGGCGAGAAGTTATCCCGGAGGCACGCCGGCGCTGGTGGCGGCGATGAATGCCAAGGCGCGCGCGCTGGGCATGGAGAATACCCAGTTTTTCGAACCGACCGGGCTGGACAGCGACAACGTTTCCACCGCGCAGGATCTGGTTAAAATGGTCGCCGCGGCCGGGCGTTACACTTTGATACATCAATACACCACCACGGCATCCCTTTCGGTGGATAATTTAAACGGTCGTACCATGCGCTTCGGCAACACCAATCCGCTGGTCAGGAATGCATCATGGGATATCGGTCTGAGCAAGACCGGGTTTATCAATGAAGCCGGGCAATGCTTGGTGATGCAGGCAACGATCAATCATCATCCGGTCATCATCGTGCTTCTTGATTCGTGGGGTAAGCGCACCCGCGTCGGCGATGCCAACCGTATCAGAAAGTGGATGGAAAGAGCGCCGATACGTTATGTCGAACCGCACGGCGGGATCAGGTTGGCGGGCGATTTTCACTGAGCCGTGCAGGATGCCGGATAGATGGATATATCCGGAGTGCAATTTCATTGGTAATTTTTTAAGGTTGGAATTATGGGCGAATCACTACTGCTACTCACCATCATTACCTTGATTGTTATTACGATACGCCGGGCGAGGCCGGTTATATTGGAGAATCCGGTCAACATCCACCGTCCAGGACAATTCCACATCACTCTCGCACCCCAACTCAACCGTGCGCAAACCTTCGTTGAGCAGATTGCCAAGCAGTTTATCCAATTGCATCACCCGAAAGGCGATCTGCCCACCCAGTATTTTGAGGTGCGCGATCCCAAGGTCTTTTCGAAGGGCCAGAATTCTTATTTATTGGCAGTCTCATTGCGCGGCGGGGAATTGTATTTTCAGGCGGTCAATCCCAAGGATTCCAGGCACGAAGCGGAAAGCCATTACAAGACCGTGCACGAGTTTTCCGAGTCCGTGTTGCAGCATCACCCGCTCGCGGGACCGGTCGATGAGTCGAGCACCGAGAGTCTGCGTGCCGCAGTCGAGGCGACTGCCGCGCCTTTGCAGATCACCGTGGAAGTATTGCCGCCTGCCGATTGAAGAAGGCAGCTTGGCGGATTGACGGGCTGTCCCGGCCTTCGCAGCGACCTGGTACTGTTGTTTTGCATCGGTGGGATTGTGGCTGCTGCTTTGCAGCTTAGCGTTCGCGATGCGCACGCTAGCTTTCGC
>CAZCKZ010000328.1:0-2152 GCA_964499395.1 uncultured Gallionella sp.
CAGTGGCTTGTCGGCGCCGGGAAGCTTGTGCACCTTCGCGTAGGTGGCCCACTTTTTCTTCCACGCTTTGTTGACCGGGTTGTTCAGGGTCATGAAGTAGTTCCATGCGGCCAATTGACCGACCAGCGGCTTGGTATCGACGCCGCGCAGCTCTTCTTCACCCACCGAGAATGCAACCACCGGCAAATCCTTGGCCTTTATGCCCTGATTGCCGAGTTCCTTGTAGAACGGCACGTTGGAATCGCCGTTGATGGTCGAGATAACCGCGGTCTTCTTGCCTTCGGAAGCGAACTTCTTGATCTTCGCGATGATGGTCTGGTAATCGCTGAAGCCGAACGGTGTGTACTCTTCCATGATGTCGGAATCAGCCACGCCCTTGCTGTGCAGGAATGCGCGCAGGATCTTGTTGGTGGTGCGCGGATAGACATAGTCGGTGCCGAGCAGCACGAAGCGCTTCGCGCTGCCGCCATCCTTGCTCATCAGGTATTCGACAGCCGGAATGGCTTGCTGGTTGGGCGCAGCGCCGGTGTAGAACACGTTGCGTTCCAGTTCTTCGCCTTCATACTGCACCGGGTAGAACAGCAGGCCGTCCAGCTCCCTGAACACCGGCAGCACGGATTTGCGGGAAACCGAAGTCCAGCAGCCGAACACCACCGCGACCTTGTCCTTGGCCAGCAGTTCGCGCGCCTTCTCCGCAAACAGCGGCCAGTCCGAAGCCGGATCGACCACCACTGGTTCCAGCTTGCGTCCCAGCACGCCGCCGTGCTTGTTGATATCATCGATGGTCATCAGTGCCATGTTCTTCAGCGCGGTTTCGGAAATGGCCATGGTGCCGGACAGCGAGTGCAGGATACCGACCTTGATCGGCGGCTTGCCGGCGGCCTGGGCCATCAGGCTCCCGGTCATGAGTGCCAGGCCCGCGGCGAGCGCGGTCATGGATTTGATGAATGTGCGACGGGTGTTCATAGCAAGACTCCTTATTTGAAAAAATTCCCGGTTAAATCATCAGGACTGCTGTTGCAGCCTGTTCCCCTTTGTTACGGCGCAAGATTAGTGGCGATATGCTTTCCGGCACATACGTCAGATTGCGTATGCCGTGACTGGATGCCGGGCAACGCTTGCGCGGGAGGGGTACAGCGCAATGGAGGGAAAGGAATGCCGCCGGGCGCCCGGTCGCGACCGACTTGTGGAACCGGGCTCTGGCGGGATTAACTTGTGGAATTAACTGGCGGCATTCCTGGGCATGTTGCCGCGCATCTTGTCGATGGCGCGGGCGGCGGCGGCGGTGCGGGTCTCCACGCCCAGTTTTTCGAACACGTGTTCGAGGTGCTTGTTCACGGTGCGCGGGCTGGTCCCGAGGATGCTGCCGATGTCGCGGCTGGTCTTGCCCTTGACCAGCCAGTACAGCACTTCCGCTTCGCGCATGGTCAGTTTGAAAGCCGCCATCAGGTTTTCCATCTGCGCGACATCGGATTCCTCGCGCAGCATCAGCAGCCATTCTCCCTCATCGGTCTGCGAGGAAAAGGTCACGATCAGCCGTCTCGCATCGCGCACCACATTCAGCGCTGCCGGCTCGGCACCCGAATCGCGCGCGGCAGCAATGCCGCCGATCCAGTCCATCATCAGTTGCGGCGCCCGTTCGTCCAGTTCCCCGAAATAATCCCGCAACATCTGCCTCGCCAGCGGGGTCTGCCAGACCAGTGCGCCGTCCTGCGGCGCGACCGCAACCGAGCCCTGCCCGAACGCATCCAGCGCGGTGCGCGCCTGGTCGGTTGCGCGGGCACGCAGCAGATGCGAAGCCATCCGGGCCAGCACTTCGGGCGGCTTGAGCGGCTTGGTCACGTAGTCCGTTCCGCCCGCCTCGAACGCGGCCACCACATGCTCGGTCTCGGTCAGCCCGGTCATGAAGATCACCGGTATGTGCTGGGTCGCAAAATCGGCCTTCAACCTGCGGCAAACCTCGAACCCGTCCATACCCGGCATCATCGCATCAAGCAGTATGATATTCGGCACGCCCTGCAGTGCGCTCTGGATCGCGCTTTCACCGTTGGTTGCGACCAGCACGGTGTAGCCCGCTTCATCCAGCGCATCGTGCAGCATCGACAGGTTCTCGGGTATGTCGTCCACGATCAGCACGACATCCTGCGAACCA
>CAZCKZ010000329.1:0-2130 GCA_964499395.1 uncultured Gallionella sp.
GCACGATTTCGCCATCCGCTCCTTGATGCGCGCGCTCTATCTCGAGCCCGATTTTGTGCTGGCCCACTTTGCGCTGGGGAACCTGCATCAGTCGCAGGAACGCTACCGGGAAGCGCAGCGCTATTTCGGAAATGTGCTGCTGCTGTTGCGCAATCACCCGCCGGACGAGACGCTGCAGGAAGCGGACGGGCTGACAGCCGGACGGCTGGCCGAGATAGTCACATCCCTGCTGGCAAGTCTGCCACAACCTGCGGCATCAAACGTTTGAGGTAAATGCAGCCATGAGCACTCCGCGAACAAACAACAAAGCAACCGACTGGCGCGAGGTGGAGCGGCGTCTGGAAGCGGCGCGCATTTCAACCGAGCATATCTGGGCGCCGACTGCCGACGAAACCCAACGGATATTGAAAGAAAGGGCGCAGACACTCGCCCGGGAAACGGTGCCGGCGGAGACCGCGGACGCAAGCATCGAAGTCATTCAATTTCTCCTCGCACATGAGCGGTATGCCATCGCATCAGAGTACGTTCGCGAGGTCTGCCCGCTCGAAGATCTCACGCCGCTACCCTGCACTCCGGCATTCGTGCTCGGCATCGTCAATTTGCGCGGCGAGATACTCCCTGTTATCGATCTCAAAAAGTTTTTTGATCTGCCCGAAAAAGGCCTGACCAATCTCAACAAGGTGATTGTGCTCGAATCTGCAGACATGGCGTTCGGCATTGTGGCCGATGCAATCAGTGGCGTGCGCCGCATTCCGCGTGCCGGTATTCAACCGTCTTTACCCACGCTGAACGGTATTCGCGCGGACTATTTGCTAGGGGTGGCAGCTGAGCACGTGATTATCCTTGATGCTGAAAAAGTTTTGAGCGACGAGAAGCTCATCGTGCAGGAACAGGTAGGAGGGTAGAAAGTATTCCTGTTCGAATTTGACAGGGCAATAAGGAGAACAAAATGAAATGGTTTCTGAATCTGACGACGCGCAACAAACTCTTCCTTGGCTTCGGGCTGATGATAGCCTTTATTGCGATCGTGATTGCGACGGCGTATCGGGGAATTGCGACAATACAGGCTTCACAGCACAGCCTTTATCAGAAGGAATTCGCCAACGCCGTGGACCTGCTGAATCTGCGCTCGGATGAAAACGGGATGCGCGCAGCCCTGCTCAGCATGATGACGGTGACGACGCGCTCCGGCAGGGAAACCTGGCACCAGGAGATCAAGGAACGCAGCAAGGAGATTGCCGAAGGTACACAGCATTTGCTGGAGCGCAACCATAATGATTCATCCCTGGTAACTCAACTTGAGGAGCTCGATAACATTCACAAGGCGTTCGAACAGACGCGGGATGATCGGCTAATTCCGCTGATCCAGGCAGGGAAGATGGAACAGGCAAGGGCGCTGGCGCTAGGTGTCCAGGAGGGGCGTTACAGCAAGATGCGCGACATTGCGCAGGAACTGGGCGATGACGCAACGAAAAAAGCGCGTGCCGCCGTGGCTGAGTCCGAACTGGCGGCAGAGCAAACGATTTATCAATTTGCCTTGCTTGGCGTTTTGGCGATATTGCTTGCGGTGGCAATGGCGCTGCTGATCAGCCGGATCATCGCAGTACCGCTCCAGATGATTTCGGTCGTTGCCGGAAAAGTCGCTTCCGGTGATCTTACTGTCAGCATTCCAGCAGGGCATCGCACCGACGAAGTCGGGGAACTGCTGCGTGCATTCGGCGTGATGCTCGAAGGATTGCGGAAATTGATGCGCGAGATCAACGAAGGTGTCGGTGTGCTTGCTTCATCTTCCGGCGAGATCATGGCGACGACAACGCAGGTAGCTTCCGGTGCGGCCGAGACGGCGGCTTCGGTGAGCGAGACCACGGCGACGGTGGAGGAAGTGAAGCAGACGGCGCAACTGGCAAGCCAGAAGGCGCGCTCTGTTTCCGACAGCGCGCAGAAAGCCTCGCAGATTTCCCAGAGCGGACGCAAGTCGGTGGAAGAAGCGATGCAGGGCATGCAGCGCATCCAGGAACAAATGGAATCCATCGCCGAGAGCATCGTGCGGCTGTCCGAACAGAGCCAGTCCATCGGCGAGATCATCGCCACGGTCAATGACCTGGCCGAGCAATCCAACCTGCTCGCGGT
>CAZCKZ010000330.1:0-2110 GCA_964499395.1 uncultured Gallionella sp.
CGTGTCGGCCAGTTCCAAGCACAAGGAACTGGCATACGATTTCGCGAAATTCCTGACATCGAAAAAAGCCGGTCTGATACTTGCCCTGGAAGGGCGCCAGCTGCACACCAATGCCGCGATCTACAAGGACAAGCGCGTTGCCAGCGATACCGTGCTCAATGCTTTCCATAACCAGTTGAGCAGCGCGGAGCCGATGCCGAACCTCGCCGAAATGACCATGATGTGGTCGCCGGTGACCACTGCGATGAACAAGGTGGTCAAGGGCAATGCCACCCCGGAGGCGGCGCTCAAGGAAGCGTCGGATGCGATACAGGAAAGTATCAACGCATTGCGCAAGGGACGTTGATCCTTCCCGGCGACGACGACAGCCGAGACCATGAAGCTTGCCGAATATTTGAAACGATCCGCCGTGCTGGGCTTGGGCATCAGCATCCTGATCACGCTCGGGCTGGGTACCTGGTTGTTCCATGCCGAGGAGAACAATCTTGCCGTGCAGAACAGGCAGCGCCTGGCGGTGATGCATGCGAATGCACTGGCGCTTGCCGTTGCCGACACCAGCGTCGGGGAAACGGGCAAACGGGTCGACGATATTCAACGGCTCGATTCGCGGATCGAGTCTGTGATCATCGTCGGGGGAATGCAGCTGGTGGCATCGACCCATCCCGAAGATGCGGCGCCCAGGCGGCTCAGGCTCGAAGAAAAACCGCTGTTTGATTTGAGCAATGAAATTCGTGCCGCCCGCGAGACGAATCGCGGTGAAGATGTCGTCCGCAAGAAAACGATCCAGGTCGATGAAAAGCCGCGCGGCCATTTCGTGGTCACGGTACCCTATCTGTCGCATGGCCAGTTTGCGGGAATCCTGCAGATGAAATTCAATGCGACCGGTCCGGCAGCAAAAAACTCAGCTATCGTCAGCTCCGCGCGGGATGCATACCTGTTGCCGCTGGCGCTTTTCCTGGCAGCCTTGCTGGCGGGTTCGCTGCTCCGCATCAACACTGGGCGGAAAGTCGATGTCCAGAAACTGGTCGCGCTTGGCGTGTTCCTGGCGATCACGCTGTTATACCAGCATCAGCGTCTCGACCGGCTCGAGCGGGCGATGGCGCAGGCCAATCAGGCCATCGCGGCGGATTACCTTGCGGCGGCGGAACAGTATGACCGATTGGGATACCTGACATTGGCGCAGGATGGCAAATCCGCGAATCTCTGGGATACCGATCACTACCAGCGGCCTCTCGGCCTGATTGCCGCCAACGGCAGCGTTCTGGCCGGCGCACAAGCCGCATATTTCGCCAAGCGCGGCGGATTCATGGAACGCATCCTGGTTGCGATCGATCTGCTCGGTGCGGCCGTGCTGCTGGGGTTCATCTATGGGTATGCGGCGCGCACGTTCGCGGCACTGAAGGAGCACGCCGATGCCTACACCTATGTGGCTCCCGCAATGATAGGCATGCTGGTGCTGGTGTTCTTTCCATTCGCTTACGGTATTGCGCTCTCGTTTACCGATACGACTTTGTTCAACGAGTTTTTGCCGTTTCAGGACCGGCTGATAGGCTGGGGCAATTTCGCGTCGATTCTCGGCGATTTCAATATCTACGAGCATACGCCGGAAGGGATCATCTGGAACTACCAGAATTTCTACTGGACGCTGCTCGTCACCGTGGCCTGGACGCTATCCAATGTCACCATCGGCGTCACCATCGGTTTCCTGCTGGCGATGGCGCTGAACACCGAAGGGTTGAGGGGCAAGGCCATCTATCGCGTGGTGCTGATCCTTCCCTGGGCGATACCCAATTACATCACTGCGCTGGTCTGGCGCGGCATGTTCCATCCGCAATTTGGCGTGATCAACCAGGTCCTGCAGATGTTCGGCATGCAGCCCGTCGCCTGGTTCGACGGCGTGTTCAGTTCGTTCCTGACGGGGGTGGCGACCAACGGCTGGCTCAGTTTCCCGTTCATGATGGTGGTGATACTGGGGGCGCTGCAATCCATACCGCGGGATATGTACGAGGCTGCCGAGGTCGTGGGGGCGAATCGCCTGCAGCGGCTGAAGTACATAACGCTGCCGTTGCTGCGGACCACCTTGATCCCGGCCATCGTGCTGTCGGTGGTA
>CAZCKZ010000331.1:0-2096 GCA_964499395.1 uncultured Gallionella sp.
TTCCGCTCCACGCCGCAGTGGTTCATCGGGATGGATAACTTAGCATCGGATGCGGACACGGATACTGAAAACCTGGTACAGGAAAAACGTTCCCACTCCGGCAAGCCAGAGAAAAGCGATGGCGTGACCCTGCGCGATTTGGCTAATCAGGCGGTCGAGCAGACCGAATTTTTTCCCGCCTGGGGACGCGCCCGCCTGGAGGCTATGATCAGGAACCGTCCCGACTGGTGCGTGTCGCGACAGCGCAGCTGGGGCGTGCCGATGCCATTCTTCGTGCACAGGGAGACCGGCCAACTGCATCCGCGCACATCCGAACTGCTGGAGCAGGTCGCGCAGCGCGTCGAGCAGGATGGCATCGAAGCGTGGTTCAGCCTGAACTCGGCGGTCTGGCTGGGCGCAGATGCCGAGCACTACAAAAAGCTGACCCACACACTGGACGTGTGGTTCGATTCCGGTGTGACGCACTATGCGGTATTGCGCAAGCGCGATGGGCTGGCCTATCCCGCAGACCTGTATCTGGAGGGGTCCGACCAACATCGTGGCTGGTTTCAGAGTTCGCTGCTGACGGGTTGCGCGATTGACGGGCGTGCGCCTTACCGGCAATTGCTCACACATGGTTTCACGGTGGATGAGAAGGGCTACAAGATGTCGAAATCGCGCGGCAACGGTATCGAGCCGCAGGACATTTGCAATCGTCTGGGTGCGGACATCCTGCGGCTGTGGATTGCCTCGACCGATTATTCCGGAGAAATATCGCTGTCGGAAGAAATCCTGAAACGCGTGACCGATAGCTATCGCCGCATCCGCAACACGCTGCGCTTTCTGCTGGCGAATACATCTGATTACGACCACAGCAAACATGCCTTGCCGGTCGAACAATGTCTGGAAATCGACCGCTATGCCCTGGCGTTGACGCAGAAGTTGCAGGACGAAGTCGTTGCCGATTACGAGCGCTACGAATTCCACCAGATTGCGCATAAATTGCAGATTTTCTGCTCCGAGGATTTGGGCGGTTTTTATCTCGATATCCTGAAAGACCGTTTGTATACAGCCGGAGCGGACTCCGTTGCGCGCCGTTCCGCCCAGAATGCGCTGTACCACATTACCCATAGCCTGGTACGGCTGATGGCGCCTATCCTCAGCTTTACCGCCGAGGAAGCCTGGGCGGTGATGAGCGGCAGGCAGGACATCAGCGTGTTCGAACAGGAGTGGTATGCACTCCCGGATGCTGCACTGGATAGTGAGATATTCAGTGCATGGAGTGATGTGCGTTACGTTCGAGATCTGGTGAACAAGAAGCTGGAAGAGCAGCGCGCTGCAGGTGTCATCGGTTCCGCGCTGGCAGCTGAAATAGATGTATACGCGACCGGAAAAGACCATGAAACACTGGCGCGTTTCGGCAACGACATCAAGTACGTTTTCATTACCTCGCGTGCGACGATTCATAAAGGGACGGAGCTTGCGATTGAAGTAGCGGCAAGCACGCACACCAAGTGCGAGCGCTGCTGGCATTACCGCGAAGATGTGGGTGCGGATGCGCAGCACCCCACGCTGTGCGGACGCTGTGTCAGCAACCTTTATGGCAGCGGCGAGGTCCGCCGGTATGCTTAAGCGCTGGCTGGCCTTGTCCGTGCTGGTCATCGTGCTGGACCAGTTGAGCAAGGCCTGGATCATCGACCATTTTGCTTTTGGCGAAACCCTTGCCGTGTTCGGCATATTCAATCTGGTGCTGGCGCATAACACCGGGGCGGCATTCAGTTTCCTGAACGATGCGGGCGGCATGCAGCGCTGGCTGTTCAGCATCATCGCAATCGCGGCTTCTGCGTGGATCGTGTGGCTGTTGCGCAAGCACCGTGCGCAACTGTTGTTCTCATGGGCGTTGAGCATGATACTGGGCGGCGCGCTGGGCAACCTGATCGACCGGATCACATACGGTTATGTGGTGGATTTCATGGATTTCCATTGGGGGATCTACCATTTTCCGGCATTCAACCTGGCCGATTCCGCGATCACCTGCGGTGCATTTCTGTTGATTCTGGATAGCTTTAAGGAGAAAAAACATGGAACTGTTGCTGGCTAACCCGCGCGGTTTCTGC
>CAZCKZ010000332.1:0-2077 GCA_964499395.1 uncultured Gallionella sp.
TGGAAGAGACCGGATTGATCTATGAAGTCGGGCGCTGGGCGTTGCGCAAGGCCATCGAAGATTATCTGCGCTGGCGCAGCTTGGGCCTGCCTGCCGTGCGCATCGCGGTGAACGTTTCCCCGCTGCAACTACGCAATATTAACTTCATAGATGAGATCAGGCAGATAACCGCTCTTGATGCACATGCGGCGGACGGTCTGGAACTGGAGATCACCGAAAGCCTGATCATGGACGATGTCCAGTATAGTATCGACACGTTGAAAGCGATCCGCGTCCTGGGTATCACTTTCGCCATCGACGACTTCGGCACCGGCTTTTCCTCGCTCAATTACCTGGCCAAACTGCCGGTGGACACGCTGAAGATCGATCGCACCTTCGTGATCGAAATGGATGCCCCGGAGGGGCTGGCGCTGGTGTCCACCATCATCATGGTTGCGCATGCACTGAAGCTCAAGGTGGTGGCGGAAGGTGTCGAAACCGAGAAGCAATCGCGCCAGCTCCTGTCCCTGAACTGCGACGAAATGCAGGGCTTCCTGTTCAGCAAACCGGTGCCGGCGGAAATCTTTGAAACAAAATTTCTGGTGCCGCTTACGCCGGACAAAAAGGAATAAAAAATGAAAACTTTTTCAGCGAAAGAAAAAATCCTGAAATTGAATAAGGCGCTGGAAGAAAACGTGCAGCAACTGCTGGCAACGCAGGAGGAACTGGAACAGCACCACGCGGATCTGGAACAGGAAGTGGCCCGGCGGACCGCCAGCCTTACGGAAGCGCAGCGTATCGTCCATCTCGGCAACTGGGAATGGGATTTAATCAATAATACGGTGAGCTGGTCGGATGAAATGTATCGCATCTTCGGCTATGCGCCGCAGCAGATCGGCGCGAGCTACGAGGCTTTTCTGAATCTGGTGCATCCGGAAGACCGACAGTTGGTAGATGACGCTGTGCGCGAGGCTTTGGCGCGGCAGCACACATACAGCATAGAGCACCGCATCCTGCAACCGGACGGCACGCTACGTCATGTGCATGGGCAGGCCGAGGTGATGCAAGGAGAAGACGGGCAGCCCATCAGCATGATGGGAACGTTTCAGGACATCACCGAGCGCAAGCTGGTGGAGCAGGAGTTGCATGACAGTGAGGAACGCTACCGCAACCTGCTGGAAACCACCAACGATTGGGTCTGGGAAGTCGACGAAAACGCGGTCTATACCTATGCGAGTCCAAGAGCGCACGCCATCCTCGGTTATCAACCCGCAGAGATAATCGGAAAAACACCGTTCGATCTGATGAAGCCCGCCGAAGCCAAACGGGTTGCGAGCCTGTTTGGTCCGCTTATCGCGGCGCAACAACCAATCTTAAACCTCGAAAACACCTGCCTGCACAAGGATGGCCATCCAGTCGTCCTCGAAACCAGCGGCGTTCCCATCTTGGACGCGGATGGAAAACTTTGCGGTTACCGCGGCATAGATCGCGACATCACCGAGCGCAAGCTTGCGGAAAACATGCTGCACGACTCGGAGCAAAGGCTACGTACCATCTTTGATGGCGCGCTCGACGGTATTGCGCTCGCAGACATGGAGACCTGGCAGATTACTGCGGGCAATTCGGCTCTGTGCCAGATGTTGGGTTACAGCGCTGAGGAATTAGCCCGGCTCAGCATCCCTGATCTTCATACACAGCAGGATTGGCCATCTATCCTCAAGCAGTTTGAGAAGCAGGCGCGCGGCGAACTTAAGCTCGCCGTGGACATACCGGTCATGCGCAAGGACGGCTCGGTGTTTTACGCCGACATCAATACTTCCCCCGTCTATATAGGCGGCAAGCATTATATTGTGGGCGTTTTTCGCGACATCACCGAACGCAAGCAAATGGAAATTGAGCTGCGCGAAAGCGAGCTCGCCTACCGCACGCTGGCGCAGAACCTGCCCGGCATGGTCTACCGGGTGTTCGTCCGCGAGGGCGAGCGGATGCAGTTCTATAACGCAATGCCGGTTCTGATGACAGGCTACACAGTGGATGAATTGGCAACCGGCACAGTATGCTCGATCGAGCCGCTGATACTGGACGAGGACCGCCCCGG
>CAZCKZ010000333.1:0-2074 GCA_964499395.1 uncultured Gallionella sp.
TCACGCCTTCCACGATTTCCGAGCGCGCGCCGATGAAGCAGTTGTCGCCGATGATGGTCGGGTTGGCCTGTACCGGTTCGAGCACGCCGCCGATACCGACACCGCCGCTCAGGTGCACATTCTTGCCGATCTGCGCGCAGGAGCCGACCGTGGCCCAGGTGTCGACCATGGTGCCTTCGTCGACATATGCGCCAATATTGACATAGGAAGGCATCAGCACCACATTCTTGCCGATGAATGCGCCTCTGCGCGCCGCGGCAGGAGGTACAACGCGGAAGCCGCCTTCGCGAAAATCGCGGCTGTTGTAGTCGGCGAATTTGGAAGGAACCTTGTCGTAGTAGTTGGTGAACCCGCCCTTGATAAAGGCATTGTCTTCCAGTCTGAACGACAGCAGCACGGCTTTTTTCAGCCATTGGTGAGTGACCCACTCGCCGTCTGTTTTTTCCGCAACACGCAGCTTGCCCTGGTCGAGTTGGGTAATGACGCTGTCGACTGCCTCTTTGAGCTGTGCATCGGCATTGCGCGGAGTGATCTCGGCGCGGCGTTCGAAATTCCTTTCGATGATTTGTTGCAATTGGTCCATGATGATTCCTGTTAAGAAAGTTTGCAGTCATTCGTAAAACAAAAGCCGCTAGCGGACAAAACCAACTGGAAACTAGCGGCTGGAGGTTGATAGCTTGCGACTGTATTCAGCAATGCGTTGCGCGGCTTCGACGGTCTCTTCGGTGCCGGCAACCAGAGCCAGCCGCACATAATTCTCCCCGGGATTGATGCCATCCGCGCTGCGCGCAAGATAACTTCCCGGCAAAACGGCCACATTATAATCGCGATACAAGCCCTGCGCGTAGCTGTCATCGGCAATCGGTGTGCGTACCCACAGATAAAAGCCGGCCTCCGGCATGGCGACCGGCAGAACCGGTTTCAGTATTTCGACCACACGCGCAAATTTTTCCATGTACATGCGGCGGTTTTCCGCAACGTGTGTTTCGTCATTCCATGCGGCGATGCTGGCGGCCTGAATCACCGGGTTCATTGCCGAACCGTGGTAGGTGCGGTACAGCGCAAATTTTTCGATTGTCCCGGCATCGCCCGCAACAAATCCGGAACGCATGCCCGGCACGTTGGACCGTTTCGACAGGCTGGAAAACACGACCAGGTTCTTGTAGTCGTTGCGGCCCATGCGATGGGCGGCTTGCAGCGCGCCCAACGGTTTTTCGGAAAAGTAAATTTCGGAATAGCATTCATCGGAGGCGATCACAAAGCCGTGCCGGTCGGACAATCCGAACAATATTTCCCATTCCTGCTGGGTCATCACGCGACCGGTCGGATTGCCCGGCGTACATACATAAACCAGCTGGGTGCGCTGCCAGACTTCATCCGGCAATTGTGAAAAATTCAGCGCAAAGTTGTTTTCCGGCATATTGTTGAGGAATCCGGGTGTGGCGCCCGCCAGGTATGCCGCGCCTTCATAAATCTGGTAGAACGGATTGGGGCAGACCACGACCGGGTTATCTTTGCTGCGATCGACAACCGCCTGCGCGAATGAAAACAGCGCTTCGCGGCTGCCGTTTACCGGCAGGACCTGTGTACCGGCATTGGGTGCCGTGATTCCATAGCGCGCGGCCAGCCAGTTTGCTATCG
This sequence comes from uncultured Gallionella sp., assembly GCA_964499395.1. GTDB lineage: Bacteria > Pseudomonadota > Gammaproteobacteria > Burkholderiales > Gallionellaceae > Gallionella. Next base: position 1,642 of record CAZCKZ010000333.1, read on the forward strand.
TACTGCGCAACGCGTCGCTGCCGGCGGTTGTGGGATAATTCGCCAGACCGTCGAGATTGTTTGCCAGCGCGTCGCGGATGAATTGCGGTGTGGCGTGTTTTGGTTCGCCGATGGACAGACTGATGGCACGATAGTCCGGGTTGGACTGAACTTCGCGAAACAACGCGGCGAGTTTCTGGAACGGGTAGGGCTGCAGTTTCTGTAAATCCGGGTTCATTTGCAATCCCAATTGTTTGTTATTTCAGGGGCGCACGAAAATCAGCGCGCATTATACGGGCGCATTGCAATATTGGGGGCAGACCAGTGTCATCAAAACAGAATGTAATGCCTGTCGCCGGCGCTTTGAGCGGTGTGCTGATATGGGGGCTGATCTGGTATCCCTACCGTGTATTGCAGGAAGCCGGCGTGTCCGGGACGCTGGCCACATTGATCA
>CAZCKZ010000334.1:0-2050 GCA_964499395.1 uncultured Gallionella sp.
TGAGGTCATCCCTGTTGCCCGACATGAACAGCCATGCGGTGATGCCGTTGATGACGACACCCGCAGCAGCGACCAGCATGACGGTGTTTCCCTGGATCGGAACAGGGTGCGAAAACCGGAAGATGGCTTCCCACACGATGCCGCCTATCGCGATGAGCAAAATCAGCGCATTGAACAACGCCGCCAGTATGGTCGCGCGGCCCCAGCCGTAGGTATGTTTCTGATTGGGATGCAGCCGCGCCAGATAAAAACCGCCCCATGCCATCAGCAAACCCAGCACATCGCTCAGGTTGTGTCCGGCATCCGAGAGCAGCGCAAGCGAATCGGCACGCCAGCCGTAGAATGCCTCTACCAGTACGAACGCCACATTCAGCGCAATCCCGATCACAAATGCACGGTTATAGTTCGCGGCGTGGGCATGCGAGTGATGTGCGCTCATGGGACATCCTTGCAGCGAGCGACGCTGCGATGTGCATCGATAGGCGCCGGCTCAACCTTAAATATCATTTTTGTCCCGTGTTTGCTCATCGCCCGCTCAATGCGAAAAAAGTTGCCACCAGCGCTTGCGGTTATTGGGCGTCGGGATGTCGCTCTCGATGATCGCTGGCCGGGCGGTGCTGAGTATCCAGCCAGGCGGAGTGGGCGTGGCGTTATGGCTGCAGGAAGAGCCCAGGGTGTTGGGGTCGTAGACCTTGATCAGCGTGGGGGCTTCCACATTGTCGGCATAGACGATCCCGCAGTAATGGTAGTCGTGGTCATGCCGCAGAAGCGTGTTCAGCGCATCGATGCGCACGGCAAGCTCGTCACCGCTCAGCGAGCTTTCCGGCAGATCCTCGCCCACCTGGTAGAAGAACCATGGGCCGTTCTTGACGCGCGCCCACAGCTCATCCAGCTGCTGCCATTGCAGGATGCCGGAGAAGGTTCCCTTGAGACGCGCATGAAACGCGTCTGCCGCCGCGCTATCCATTGCGATTACAGCCAGCCCGCGATCTTGTCGCGGCCCGGTACCCCACCCGCATGCACCACCTTGCCGTCCACCACCACACCGGGTGTGGACATCACGCCGTAAGACATGATGGCCTGGATGTCCTCTATCTTCTCCAGCTGGACTTCAATGCCCTTTGCTTTGGCGGCTTCCTCGATCAGTTTCAGCGTGGTCTTGCAGTTGGCACAACCCGTGCCGAGGACTTTGATGTTTTTCATTTTGCTCTCTCCTTGATGATCAGCAGTAGGATTTGCCGTCTTTGCCCGGCGTACAGCACTTGCTCTTGTCATAGCCGAACCGGCCCAGAATCTTTACCAGCGGGCAGAAACCGGCGAAGATACTGACGATGCGCGATTCACTTCCATTTTGTAACTCCTTTTTCCAACTGCGCGCCACAGGGTTCCGGCTGACGCAAACGGATATTCAAACCAGATTTCTCAACCACACTTCAATTTCTTCGGTGCGTGGTAGTCCGCTGAAAATCACCTTGCCGTTATGCAACACGACTGGCGTTTGCGAATACGGGATGTCCAAAGCATCGGCATCCTTGCGTATCTCCATATCCAGCCGGATGCCCAGACCCGTCGCCGCACAGGACATTCGTTTCTCCATCCGCAACAATGGCTCGCCAGATCCCGCCAGCGTGATGATGACGACAGGTGCATGCGCTGGCGGTACGGTGCAAGACGACATGTTTAGACCACCGCGTTGAACACATAACCCACCAACATGATGCCTGTCGCCACGACGCCGATGAAGGTGGCGATCAATCTGGGCTTGAGCACCTTGCGCAATATCACCATCTCCGGCAGGGACAGCGCAATCACACTCATCATGAAGGCCAGCACGGTGCCCAGCGATGCGCCCTTGGCGAGCAGTGCCTCGACGATCGGGATGATGCCCGCTGCGTTGGTGTACATCGGCACACCAATCAGGATGGAAGCCGGCACCGACCACCAGGGCGCATCCTTGCCCATCAACCCGGCCATGAAATCCTGCGGCACATAACCGTGGATCGCTGCGCCGATGGCGATACCTGCCAGCACATAAGGCCACACCTTGCCG
>CAZCKZ010000335.1:0-2032 GCA_964499395.1 uncultured Gallionella sp.
TACGGCATGACGCTATCGATCACAATGTTCAAACCTTTGGTTCCCGGTTTGATGGTTGCCGTCATTCCCTGCAGATCACCGGCTTGCGCCATCGGCGAACCGGACTTTGACACCCGTGCCACCACCACGACCCGCGGGAAACCCGACAGTTTCAGTTGCGGCTGCATCGCCATGCTGTCGTCCAGCGTAAATCTCAACGGCAAGTCCTTTACCTGTTTGCGTATTACCGCCAGCGGCATTCTCGGGCCCTGGGCGGCACGCGCGAGTATGAACACGGTATCGTCCGGTGAAACCTTGCCCGCCAGTGCGTGGCTCAGCAATACTTTTCCGGTAATCGCAGCAGCCGCATTGGCCGATTTTTCAGCTGCCTTGCCTGCCGTCAGCTGTGCCAGCTTCTTCTTGCCGCCAGGCTGTTTGACCAGCAGTTCAGCCGCCCGCTTGAGGCCGCCAATGTAAACCTGCGCATCAGCAGAACCGGGGCCGAGCTGGTCGACCAACGTTTGCCAGCGGGTCATCGCGGTCACGAAATCGCCCCGCTCCATCGCTGCGGAACCGGCCAGCGCGAGTGCGGTATTGTTGTTGGGATCCAGTTCCAGCGATTTGCTTATCATTTTGGTCACCTCTTCGTTCTGAAGAGTCTGGCCGTGCGCCATCGCATAGACATCGGCATAATTTGCCCATAACTGGGCCTCATTCGGTACCAGTATTACGAGATGCTCATAAGCTGTGGCTGCCTCGGGAAATCGCTTCTGTTCGGTATAGGTGCGCGCAAGCATCCACCAGTCACTCGGGTCTTTGGAGCCGCGCTTCGTTTTATCTTCCAGCTTTTGCAGCGCCTTCGCAGAATGGACGACGCCTTCGGCATCGGCCACGATCATGTCCTGGGGCGACAATGCGTCGAGGTTTCCCAGTGTCAGATAAAGCGGCACACTGACCAGCGGAAGCAATACCGCCAGCACGATTGCCAGCACTTTGGCCGGGTTGCGGGGCGGTTTTGCTGCGGGCTGTTCGGTGATCTTGACTTCTTCCAGCAGCCGGGACTGCAATTCGCTCCTGCCCTGGTCGTATGCTTCCTGGGTCAGCAACCCGTTTTGCAGATCGACTTCAAGCTCCGTCGCCTGGTCGCGCAGAATGTCCAGATTCGCGGCATCACGCAACACATCGTTATCCGATGAAGATTTGCGCCACAACGGCAAGGCAACAAAAAGGGCTGCGACCAGCATCAACGCTGCGCAGAGTATCCAGAATAAAGTCATGTTTGCGGGTCTTTCGGTTCGTTTAGCAAGGCTGCTGCGCGTTGCGCTTCTTCGGGGGACAAATGAACTTCGGGGACTGTATTTTTACGTTTGCGCAGTTGATAAACCAGACTGATCAGGCCGATCAGCAGCAACGCGAACGGGCCATACCAGAGCAGTATCGTATAGCGCTTCATCGGCGGATCGAACAGCACGAAATCGCCATATTTTGAAACCAGGAAATCGATGATCTGCTGGTCGGTCATGCCCTGCTTCATTTTCTCGCGCACTTCCTGGCGCAAATCCTTTGCAAGATCAGCGCGCGAACTCGCAAGCGACTCGTTCTGGCAAACAAGGCAACGCAGGTTTTGCGCAAGGTGGACCATGCGTTGTTCCAGCACCGGATCTTCAGCCAGGTCCTTTGCCTGACCGGCGTAAGAAAAGGCCGGCAACAGGCAGATCAGTACTACCAATAGATATCTCATTTCGCTTGCAGCTCCGCAACCAGTGGAAGGATTTTTTGTTGCAGACTCTCATGGGTGATCGCGCCGATCTGTTTGTAGCGAATCACGCCCTGTTTGTCGATGACATAGGTTTCAGGCACGCCGTACACGCCGTAATCGATCCCGACACGGCCGTTGGCGTCGGTGGCAACAAGGGTGTAGGGATCGCCGCCTTGGCGTAACCACGCTTCGCCATCCGGATTCTTGTCCTTGTAGTCCAGACCATAGATAGGCACGATGTGCTGCTGTGACAGCTCCATCAGGACAGGGTGTTCTTCCCTGCATGAAACGCAC
>CAZCKZ010000336.1:0-2027 GCA_964499395.1 uncultured Gallionella sp.
CCGCATCTGGCACAGGCCGACCTGCGCATCGTCAATCTGGAATGCGCCATCACCACGCATCTCGAACCCTGGTCACGCACCTGGAAGATGTTCCATTTCCGCGCCGACCCGGAGGCCGTGCGCGTGTTGCAGGCCGCGCATATCGACGCCTGCACGCTCGCCAACAATCACACCCTCGACCATGAAGAACAGGGCCTGTGCGACACATTGCGCGTGCTCGACGCAGCCGGCATCCGCCATGCCGGTGCAGGGGCCAATACTGAAGAGGCCGCCGCCCCGGCGATGCTGGAAGTGCACGGTGTCTCGCCCTGCCGCGTCGCGCTGCTCTCCTGCACCGACAACGAACCGGTTTTTGCCGCCACTGCAGACCATCCCGGCACCAACTATCTGGAAGTCTCGCTGCATGAAACAACGATGGCGCGCATCGCCAACGACATCGCCCGGGCGCGGGCGCAGGGCGCCGATCTGGTGGTGTTCTCCAACCACTGGGGCGCCAATTTCGTCGAGCGGCCTTCCCACAAATTCCGCAGCTTTGCCAGACGCGTGATCGAACTCGGCGCCGACATCTACCACGGCCACAGCGCGCATATCTGCCAGGGCATCGAGATCTACCAGGGCAAACCGATACTCTACGACACCGGCAATTTCATCGACGACTACGCCGTCAATCCGCTGCTGCGCAACGACCGTTCCTGTCTGTTCAAGCTGATGTTCGGGGACGGCAAGTTGTGCCGCATCGAACTGCTGCCGGTGTCATTGGGTGTGGCGCACGTCACGCTGGCGCAAGGCGAAGAATTCGAGGTGATCTGCGCGCATATGGATAAGCTGTGCACAGAAATCGGCACCACGCTGACGCGTCATGATGACCGGCTGGTCTGGCAGGCAGACTAAACCAGCGGCAGGACATCTTTCCGGGGTGCTATTTAGCCAGGGGAAATTCCATCGCGGCCATTTCCCGCAAGGCATTCTCTTCAAGAACAAAAGTTTCCACCGCCACGGGGTCGAACTGGGTGCCGCCCATGCGCAGGATTTCCGCCTTGGCGGTGTCGAACGGCAGCCCCTTGCGATAGGGCCGGTCGAAGGTCATCGCATCCAGCGTGTCGATGACGGCGAAGAGTCTGGCCGCCAGCGGAATCTCCTTGCCCTTGAGCCCTGCCGGATAGCCCGAACCATCGAAACGTTCTTCGTGGCAAAGCACGATATCCGCAGCCATCGAAAGAAAGGGCAGCTTCTGCAGGATTAGATGGCCGTTGCGCGGATGTTCCCGCATGACCCGCCACTCATCTTCGGAGAGATGCCCGGGCTTCAGCAGCACCGCATCCGGCACCCCGATCTTGCCGATGTCGTGCAGCAGACTGCCCCAATAGACTTCCCGCAGGTCGCTCGCATTTTCGTAGTGATGGGCTGCCAGCAGCAGCGTATGCGTCGCGACCCGTTTGGAATGAAGTCCGGTTTCCCGCTCTCTCAAGTCCAGTGCTTCGGCGAGCGATTCGACGAACAACTCATATGGATCGTTTTCCAGGCCGCTGCCAAGTTTGCGCGAATTGAGCAGGCAATGCTCGCAGGTATGGCGGTCGTTTATACGGACATATTGCCGGTCACTTGAAACCGCGCCGCATTCGGTACAGGCGGTCGCAAAACTTGCAGGTACAGACCCGGGAGAAGCACGCTGTTCATTCATGACCCTGTTCCCCGTGGAGATTCCTGATCCATATTTGACGCGTCTACCCGCACGAAGTCAAATTCGATCCGGGACGGCCCGTCATTTGTTGAACATGGCCGGGTATCCGGGTTTCGTGGTTTCCGGCGTGCAAGTTTTGCGGTTGTTCCACACCAGGGAATTTATTATGTTTCAGCGTGCTTATCATGTTTCAGCATTCAGGCGGCGATTGGCATATCATGATAAGCGCCGGAGCAAACCGGTTGTATTTTTTTGCGGCATGATCGCCTGACCGGCTTGCACCTGAAGCATTGAACTGCATCGGAGCGCACAAACATGTTGTGGCTTGCATTCAGAATGTTATTTC
>CAZCKZ010000337.1:0-2021 GCA_964499395.1 uncultured Gallionella sp.
CCGCATAGGTCAGCTTGTCCAGATTGATTACGGGCTCATCGCTTTGCGCGAGCCAGTCCAGAACGAAGTTCGATCCGATGAAGCCTGCACCGCCAGTCACTAATATCATGTTGTTTGTCACCCCGGACGAGGCGCGCCATGTTTAAAATGAAACGGGATTATATTCGATGCGTTTAGGCAACCACTAAAAATTTGCCATGCCGTATCAACTCATTCCAGTTCACATTAAAAGATGCATGTGTGTAGGAGCGGGCCATGCCCGCGAACAAACAAACAATCGCGGGCATGGCCCGCTCCTACAAAATCAGATTCATCCGCTTTTTCGCAGACACGGGATCAAATATGCGATCTGTGCGGATGCAGGCTGCGATACCAATTCGCCGTGGCGAGCAAACCCTGCTCCGGCGTAAACGGTGCAGCCCAGCCCAACTCCCTGCGCAGCTTTTCGTCATTGACGCGCAACGAGCCGAACAACCTGTCCAGCTGTTCCGCACGACCCAGCACAGTTGCCGCGGCGCGCAACAGGCCTTGCGGAAATTCAAATGCACGGCTGCTGCGGCCCAGTGACCGGGCAACCAGATCCACCAGCATCGCAGTGGACACATCATCGCCATCGCTGACCAGATAGGTCTCTCCGGCAGCAGCGGGATGTGTCGCACAAGCAATCAGCGCATCCACAAGATTGCCCACATACACCAGACTGCGTGCATTGTTCGCGCCCGCCAGCGGCAACGGGATCCCACGGTCGATCGCGGCCAGCAAACTGATGAAATTCCCTTTCACCCCGGGTCCATAAACCAGCGGCGGACGCACGATCACCACCTCGAGCCCGGTTTCCCTGGCAATGCGCTGCAAGTCCTGTTCTGCGTGCAATTTAGAAACGGCATAAGGATCCTGTGGATCGGGTTCGTCCGTCTCCAGAAAAGGATGGTTCACCGTGGTCTGTTCGCCGTTCACCTTGACCGAACTCACATAGACAAAGCGTTTTACACCCGCGCTTGCAGCCTGCTGCGCCAGATTGGACGTGCCGTACAGATTGACCTTGAGGAATTCCGCCAGCGGGTCGGCGGCATTGTCTTTCATCACATGCACCCGCGCGGCGAGGTGGATCACCGCATCTACACCGCTCAGTGCGTCCGGCCAGTCCGTTTCGCGATCGATTGCCCCGACCGTCACCGTTTCAGCATCCGCGGATAATTGGCCATGAGAGCGTACGGCTACCCTGATCTGATATCCCCGACGCAGCAATTCTTCGCACAGCGGCTGGCCGACAAAACCGTTCGCTCCCGTGACCAGTACTTTCATGCGCTCAAACTCATCGTATCAACTCAAACAACCGGATTGGAAGTTTCAGTGCCAGTAGCGGCAAACTGGTATACAGACCGTTCTCTTTGCATGCCCTGACAATTTCCCTGTTCAGCGTAAAGCGCGCCTTGAATCCGCTGCTGCTCACTCCTCCGGATCGCATGGTTACCGTAACCTTATCAATAAATTCCCACAATATTTTTTGCTTCATGAACAGCCTGACCAGCATCTCGAAATCGGCGGCGATCTGATAATCCGTTTTATACATCCCGCCCTGCGCGTAGCAGGATCTTTTGCAATAAAAGGTCGGATGCGGGGGCATCACGCCGATCCGCAGCAATGCGGTGCTGAGCTCGGCGACCCGATATTTCCGCAGTATCTTCGCCGGATTTTTTTTATCCACAATATCCAGACAGGAAAATACCGCATCCGCGTTCGTCGAAACTAACCTGTCCGCGATCTCCTGCACCACATCCTTTCCCGAAAACACATCATCGGAATTCAACATCCCCACATATTCGCCGGAGCAGAGGGATATCCCCTTGTTCATCGCATCGTAGATGCCGCGATCTTTCTCGCTGAGCCAATAGTCGATCGCATGGTCATATTCTCTCAGGATATCCACCGTCCCGTCGCCGGAGCCCCCGTCAATCACGATGAACTCAATGTTGCCATAACCCTGGCCCAACACGCTCTCTATCGTATCCCTTATGGTT
>CAZCKZ010000338.1:0-2018 GCA_964499395.1 uncultured Gallionella sp.
CTGTATTCGAATATGGGGCAACCCCTTTGGGAGCTATGGTTTGCTCCGCTATCCGGCAAGATAAATGCCAAAGCTGAAGAAATGGGAAATCTTGTCTACTCTACCATTAATTGAACTACTTTGAACGCTACGCTACGCTTCGTGAACGTCTGCTTCTGGTAAATCCACATGAAGCGACCGGCGCGGGTTTTGAAGCAGGTGGCTTCCCTCACATTTGTGCATTTATTGATACAGCGAAAGCGCCTTGTTAACAGCCAACCACAAAGCGGTCATTTAAAGGAATTCAAATCCGGACTGGAATGAAAGACCGCAATGGCCGAGCAGCAGATATGAGCAATCAGCATAGCAAGCGAATTAATGTTTTGTTGCCATTGAATCCGGAAGCATAAACGTTCCAAAACGGCACGTTTATGGTTCTGGTGACAAAGCCCGAAGTCTGAGCAAAGCGGCGTGGTGGAGGTGAGCGGAATCGAACCGCTGGCCTTCTGATTGCGAACCAGACGCTCTCCCAACTGAGCTACACCCCCCACTGCTGGCAAGATGCTAACAGAAATCGGCTATTTGGGAAGTGGCAGCCCGGTTGTCAAATAAAAGGCTGGAAGGTCGCTCAGGTCGTCGAATATTCCTGCAGCACCGTCAAAGTCATGCCAGTGCGTATAGGGATTGGTGGTGACGTAGGTCTTGATGCCGGCTGCAAGCGCCGAACGAAGTCCGTTGTTTGAGTCTTCCAGTGCGATGCACTCTTCAGGCGCGAGTTTGAGTTTTTCCAGTACCCAGAAGTAGATGTCTGGTGCGGGCTTCTTGTGCGGCACGATGTCGCCGCAGCCGTTGGCGGCGAAATAATTTTCCCAGTCCTTGCCCAGCCCGACTTCCAGCAGCGCGGAAACGTTTTCCGGCGAAGTGGTGGTGGCGATGGCGAGCTTGATTCCTGCGGCGCGCGCATCATCCATCAACTGTTTTATTCCGGGACGCAGCGGGATTTGTCCCTCGCGCAGCATCGCGGTGTAATGCGCGGTCTTCACCTTGTGCAGGTGTTTGACGAAGTCGTCGAAATTGTCAGGCTTGGTGTAGCCGGTCAGAAAATCCGAGACGAAATACTTGATGCGTTCCTTGCCGCCGGTCACCTTGAGCAGTTTGTCGTACAGCGCGACATCCCAGTTCCAGTCGAGCCCGTTCTCGGCGAATGCCTTGTTGAAGGATTTGCGGTGGCCGTCCTCGGTATCGGCCAGTGTGCCGTCTACGTCGAAAATAATAGCTTTGATAGTCATGCATACCTCTTGAAATCCGGATTTGCGTATTGTAATTGGGTGCACACTGAATTTTCAGAGGCACCCATTGAGTGAGGGAAAAGAAAAGTTGGTTTAGCGTCCCAGCCCCGGCAGTTTGCCTGCCATCCCGCGCATCATTTTCCCCATGCCGCCCTTGCCGAACATCTTCATCATTTTCTGCATTTGTTCGAACTGGTTGAGCAGCTGGTTGACGTGCATCACCTGCACGCCCGCGCCCATCGCGATGCGGCGCTTGCGCGAGGCCTTGATGAGTTCCGGCTTGCTGCGTTCGAGCATGGTCATCGAGTTGATGATGCCCTCGGTGCGTATTATCTGTTTCTCATCTACCTTGTTGCCCGCGGCGGCTTGCGAAAGTTGCGCGGGCAGTTTGTCCATCATTGCCGACATGCCGCCCATTTTGCGCATCTGCACGATCTGTTGCTTGAAGTCGTTGAGGTCGAAACCTTTGCCGCTCTTCATTTTTTTGGCGAGTTTTTCGGCCTCGCCGTGATCGACTTCGCGCTGCGCTTCTTCGATCAGCGACAGTACGTCGCCCATGCCGAGCACGCGCGAGGCCATCCGTTCAGGGTGGAAGGCTTCGAGGCCGGAGGGCTTTTCACTGACGCCGACGAACTTGATCGGCTTGCCGGTAATCTGGCGCACCGACAGCGCCGCGCCGCCGCGCGCATCGCCGTCCAGTTTCGTCAGAATGATGCCGGTCAGCGGCAGGGCATCGCCGAATGCCTTGGC
>CAZCKZ010000339.1:0-2009 GCA_964499395.1 uncultured Gallionella sp.
AAACAGGAGGGGCGCTGGATATTGGCGGAGTGGATCCGCGCGTGATGCGTGTGGTGGACATTAAAACCCCGGCATCCGGTGAAGCGGCAAAGAATCGCTGGGAAAATCTGTCACTGTTGACCCAACATGACGAAATAAAATTCGTGCTGTGCGACGAGAGCGATTACCAATGGGCAAGGCAGATACTGCAGCAGTACCAACTTGCCGGGAAATGTGAGGTGCTGTTTTCGCCGGTCCACGGCGGGATGGATGCTACCCAATTGGCCGACTGGATACTGCGTGATCGTTTGCAGGTCAGGATGCAATTGCAAATGCATAAAATATTATGGAACAACACTCCGGGGCACTGATGACAAAAAATGCTGTAGTGCTTTTATCCGGCGGGATGGATTCCGCAACCGTGCTGGCAATGGCGCGCGCGCAGGGCTATGTCTGTTACGCATTGAGCGTTGATTACGGGCAACGCCACCATGCCGAACTGGCTGCCGCACAGCGCGTTGCGCAAATGCTGGGGGCGCAGGAACACCGGGTGGTAAACATCGACCTGACCGGCTTCGGGGGATCCTCGCTGACTGATGACAAGATCGCGGTGTCGCAACAGCCCACCGAGGGCATTCCGCTGACCTATGTGCCGGCACGCAACACCATCATGCTGTCGCTGGCCCTGGCGTGGGCAGAAGTGCTGCACGCGCAGGACATATTTATCGGCGTGAATGCGGTTGATTATTCCGGTTATCCTGACTGCCGCCCTGCCTACGTCGAGGCCTTTGAACGCATGGCCAATCTCGCCACCAAAGCAGCGGTGGAAGGCCACAGACTTACCGTGCATGCGCCGCTGATGAACATGAGCAAAGCGGAAATCGTACGCCAGGGCAATGCGCTGGGTGTTGATTTTGCGCAGACGGTTTCATGCTATCAGGCCGATGAATCGGGTCGTGCATGCGGTGTGTGCGATGCGTGCCGATTGCGCCACGCCGGCTTTGCAGCGGCCGGTGTGGATGATCCGACAATGTATCGCATAACATAAAATCTGGAATTCTTCACAAGGTATTTTGCGTTGACACTGAGAGCTATACCCGTATAATTCGCGCTCCTTTGCGATGGGTCGGTAGCTCAGCCGGTAGAGCAGCGGACTTTTAATCCGTTGGTCCCGAGTTCGAATCTCGGCCGACCCACCATCTTGCAAATGGGTCTGTATTTTCCCCGTGTTTCATGCCGCTTTAGCTCAGTTGGTAGAGCAACCGCCTTGTAAGCGGTAGGTCGTCAGTTCGAATCCGACAAGCGGCACCATTATGCAAAGGGCTTGCAGCAATGCAGGCCTTTTTTACGTCTGCTGGTTTTGTGGGAATGTAATCAGGATTTTTCAAGCAGGATAGTTGTGGTGCATCTTTCAGCAAGGAATAAACCGCCAGCTATTTTAAGCGATGGCTTTATTCCACAAGCACGTTTGTTCTTCAGTTAATGCAGCAGGTGCATTGTTTTTTATGCGAGCGAGGCCTCCGGGCTATTGGGTTGTAGCAATTTAACTGAGGAAGCACCCAAGATAATTTCAAATTTTCCGGTGCCACCGGCCGGAAAAAAGCATGTGTCATGCCGGAAGTCCTTGTTGAGTCTGGTAACGCTGCCACATTCCCCATAGCGCGTCCTCGAAATTCCGCGCGAAGCGGGGCGCATTGAACAGCGGAGAAGCCAGCACCTGCTCCCGCAGGACAGCGCGCAGATCGGCAAGCCCGGATTGATCACTCGCCAAGGCGATTGCCTTGGCAATATATTCCTCCTTGCTGGTCGCCACCCATTCTTCCAATCCGGCAGCCGTGAGCAGACTGGCACCCTGCCTGGCCAGCAGGCTGTCACCGGCAAGGGTCAGGGTCGGCACACCCATCCACAGCGCTTCACAGGTGGTAGTGCCGCCCGGATAAGGGAAGGTGTCCAGAATGACATCCACTTCTGCGTGTGCTGCCAGATAAGCTTCACGGTTGGTTGACCCGTGTGTCGTCACCCTTGAAGCG
>CAZCKZ010000340.1:0-2009 GCA_964499395.1 uncultured Gallionella sp.
GAGGCGAACAAGCCCGACATCCTGGTTGCAGCAGCAGACGAGGCGCTTTACCGGGCAAAGGGCGCGGGCCGCAACCGCTTTGTTGCGGCGGATATGAGCGCAGCAAATTGAAGACACGGTTCCACGGCCGGCGATTGTCTATATCAAGTAATCCCGCTTACGCAGACTGCAATCGGATTGCAACCCGATCCAACTTTTCCGTGTACCAGCGGGAATGATAAAGTGAGCGTACCGGGAAGCTTTTGTTGAAGAGTCCGGATTTTTTAAGGAGTGGGCATGAGTATTGTACGTATCGGCATCGTGACGGTCTCCGACCGCGCCGCCCGTGGCGAATACGAAGACAGGGGCGGACCCGCGATACACGCGTGGTTCACCCGCGTGCTGGCGACGCCCTGGCAGGCAGTGGCCAAAGTGATTCCCGACGAGCGGCCGCAGATCGAAGCGGTGCTGCGGGAACTGAGCGATGTGGAAGGCTGCTGTCTGATCGTTACCACCGGAGGTACCGGCCCGGCATTGCGCGATGTTACGCCGGAGGCGACCGAAGCGGTATGCAGCAAGATGATGCCGGGCTTCGGTGAACTGATGCGCGCAGCTTCGCTGAAGTTCGTGGCGACTGCGATATTGTCAAGGCAAACCGCCGGGATACGCGGCAAGAGTCTGATCGTCAACCTGCCCGGCAAGCCTTCGGCGATCGACGACTGCCTGAATGCGGTGTTTCCGGCCATACCATATTGCATCGACCTGATAGAAGGCGCTTACCTGGAATCCGATCCCGGGCAATGCAGGGCGTTTCGGCCCGCTCGCGCAAAACCCGAATAGATGCCTGCCGGGAGGCGCGACAGGATGTTTGAAGCACGGCCAGCGAAATCAATGCAGTTCAACTCCTTTCACTGAAAAAGCCGGTTTCGCCCATGTAATGATTGTTGCCGGTGGCGGGCATGAATGTGCCCGCGCAGGTGTTGCGTCGATTGCGTAATATAATGGTCTGCGTGTACCCGCCGCTCGGGTTTTGTCATATGGAGTCAATTTGAAATGAGTCGTCTGTTAATGCTGATTGCCATCGCGGCCGGGGTTTATTGGTTGCTCAGGTCTTACGGCAAGAATGTGCCCCAGCAGGACAGTCCGGCTGTCGAGGATATGGTGCGTTGTGCGCATTGCGGCGTGCATATACCCCGAAGCGAAAGCATCCTGGCCGACGGCAACTTTTTTTGCGGTGCGGAACATCGTGATGCTTACCGCAAATGAGCAAGGTGCAGTACATGATTGTTGCCCGAGCGTGCGTTGTAAGCGATGACTGATCATCCGGCTGAAAATTTCCCTACCGTCGATTTCTGGCGTTCCCTCCGTTATTTCAATTTATACCGGCTCACGCTGGCCAGCATTTTTGTATTCCTGGGCGGAGTATTCGGGTCTTCGTTGTCGCTGGGGCCGCACAACTGGAGGATATTCTTTGTTGCAAGCCTGCTGTATGCGGTGGCGACGGTATTTTCCCTTGCGCTGCTCAGGCTGCAGTGGCCGCGCTTTACCTGGCAATTGGCGGGCCAGGTCATTGCCGACATTGTCGGCTTGACGGTGCTTTCCTATGCCAGCGGGGGGATACAGAGCAGTATCGGCCTGTTGTTGCTGGTTTCACTGGCGGCGGCCGGGCTGATCAGTCGCGGCAGGATCACCCTGTTTTTCGCCGCGTTGGCCAGTATTGCCACGTTGCTGGAACACGCATTTGCGGTGCTGCGCGACGAAGCGGATGTGGCGCAATTTGTACAGGTCGGATTGCTGTGCATGGCCTATTTTGCGGTGGCCTGGCTGGCGCACACGCTGGCAAAATACGCCGTGGACAGCCAGCTGCTGGCACAACGGCGCGGCCGCGATCTGGTCAGTTTGTCCGAGGCGAATCGTCTGGTAATGCGCGATATGCAGGATGGTGTGCTGGTGGTGGACGGGGAGGGCGTGATCCTGCAAATGAATATTCGCGCCGAACAATTGCTGAGAAAAATTATCAGTCCGCATAG
>CAZCKZ010000341.1:0-1997 GCA_964499395.1 uncultured Gallionella sp.
TCGCAATGCGGGCAATGCGGCTATCCGGGTTGCACGGGTGCCGCACAGGCGCTGGCCGACGGCAGCGCACCCGTCACCCTGTGTCCGCCCGGCGGCCGTGCAGTCGTGCAGGCTCTGGCGGCAAAGCTGGGTTTCGAGGTTGACCTTTCCCGCGTGGCAGACAGTCTGCCGATGATCGCGGAAGTGAAGGAGGAAATATGCATCGGTTGCACGCGCTGTTTCAAGGTGTGTCCCACCGACGCCATCATGGGTGCGGCACAGCAGATCCATTCGGTGTTCCGCGAAGCCTGCACCGCCTGCGGAAAATGCGAGGAAGTGTGTCCCACCGAGTCGGTGAAGCTGCAGCCGATCCCGGTGACCCTGCAATCCTGGTACTGGTACAAGCCGCGGGTTGGGGGGGTCGCGTGAAGCTATTCGACCTGAGAGGCGGGGTGCATCCCGAAGGACGCAAGGATCTGTCGGCGGATCGTGCCATTCGAACCCTGCCGCTGCCGAAAAGATTATTCGTCCCCTTGCAGCAGCACATCGGTGCGCCTGCAACGCCGGTGGTGAACATCGGCCACCACGTGCTGAAAGGCCAGCTCATCGCCACTGCTCAGGGGGTGGTCTCCGCGCCGGTTCATGCGCCGACGTCCGGCATGGTCGTCGCACTTGGCGATCATGTGGCGCCGCACCCTTCCGGTCTGCCGGTGCCGACCATCACGCTGGAGAGCGATGGTGAAGACAAATGGATAGAGACAGAGACGGTGGACGACCCGTTCGCGCTTGCGGCGGAGGAGATCGCCGCGCGCGTCGCGGCGGCGGGCATCGTCGGTCTGGGCGGCGCGACCTTTCCCGCGGCGCTCAAACTGAATCTCAGCCGCAGCAGCGGGGTACATACGCTGATCATGAACGGCGGCGAATGCGAACCCTATCTCACTTGCGACGACCGCATCATGCGCGAACGCGCAACACAGATCGTCGAGGGCATCCGGTTGATCGCCTATGCCGTCGCTGCCAGGGAAGTTCTGGTCGGTATCGAGGACAACAAGCCGGACGCCATCGCCGCGATGCAGGCTGCCGCACAAGACAGTGAAACCGGGGGCAGCGAGGTCAGGGTGGTGGCGATGCCGAGCATGTACCCGATGGGTTCGGAGAAGCAGATCATCCAGGTGCTCACCGGCAGGGAAATCCCGGCAGGCGGGCGTCCCGCCGACATCGGCGTGCTGGTGCATAACGTCGCCACCGCATTCGCCGTGCAACAGGCGGTCCGCTTCGGCAGACCATTGGTTTCGCGCATCGTCACCGTGAGCGGTGGCGCGATCAGGACGCCATGCAATGTGGAAGCATTGGTCGGTACGCCGGTTCTGGAACTGATCGAATGCGCGGACGGCTATGCGCAGCCTGCCGTGCGTCTGGTGCTGGGCGGGCCGATGATGGGACAGCAGATCACTGACACCAATGTGCCGGTAGTAAAAGGGACCAGCGGTGTGCTGGCGCTGACACCGAAAGAGATCGGGCAGGCGGAAGCCTCGCCGTGCATCCGCTGTTCGACCTGCGTGCGTGCCTGTCCGGTCGGCCTGGTGCCGCTGGAGATGGCGGCGCACATCCGCGCTTCCGACCTGACCGGCGCGGTCGCGCTGGGACTCAAGGATTGCATCGCCTGCGGTTCGTGCTCGTATGTCTGTCCGGCTCATATTCCGCTGGTGCATTACTTCAACTATGCCAAGGGCGACCTCGCCGCACAGGAGCGCGCCAAGCTGAAACAGGAATCCACCAAAAAACTGATGGAAGCGCGCAACGAACGCACTGCGCGCATCGAACGCGAACGCGCGGAAGCGATGGCGAAACGCAAGGCGTCGCGTGAGGCGAAGGAACGCGCTGCGAAAGAAGCTGCAGCCAAGGCGGAAGCGGAGGCGGTATGAATCCCAAAAATACAATCGTCCACGAAAGACATGAAATGAAAATTCCCTGTTCAGGGCAGCGAATTTATGCACGGCAGGCAACCATGACTCGCC
>CAZCKZ010000342.1:0-1987 GCA_964499395.1 uncultured Gallionella sp.
CGGCAATCACGACGAAGTATTGCGGGAATACAGCGGCACGTTATTCGGGGACATCCTGATCTCATTCGAATGGCTGCACGAAACAGCCGATGGCAAACGGCTGCTGCTTACCCACGGAGACCAGTTTGACCAGGTGACCCGGCACCATCGCTGGGTGGCCGTTCTGGGCGACGTCGGGTACGACCTGCTGGTGCGGATCAACGGATGGCTGTCATGGTGGCGTCGCACCTTGCGTATCACCGGCTACTGGTCGCTGGCAGGGTATGCCAAGCGCAAGGTCAAATCTGCGGTTTCATTCGTGTTCGATTTCGAAGATTCGGTTATCCATTCGGTGCGGGAACGCGGGCTGAACGGTGTGATTTGCGGGCATATCCACAGCGCCGCCATCAAGGAAGTCGGCGATCTTTTGTATGTCAACTGCGGAGACTGGGTGGATAGCTGTACTGCGATAGTCGAACACCTGGATGGCCGGCTGGAACTCATCGAGTGGCGGGGCAGCGCAAGTACGTTAACGGGAAATGGCCGCAAACTGCAAACAGCCTGAATTGTCCTGCCCCACGGAAAACGAACCCCACGGAAAAAAGAGCCTGGGTGTTTCATTATTTTGGCATTCCCCGTTACGGCATCTCTCAGTTTATGCAACTGTTCGACAGTTTTCCCTTGCGCTGTTCAGCGAGCTGCGCAATCGCACCGAACTTGTCCCTCAGGCCGTTCTTTGCAAAATGATCGATGATAAAAAAAGGAATCAGGGAGTCGGGTTCCCAGAATCCCCTGAACCTGAGCGTACTGCCTTGCTGGTTCGGCACGATCTGCCAGCTCCCATGGAACGCTTTCGAGTCACCCGACAGTTGCGTGAAAGCGACGCGATCAAAGGGCTTCTCCGTGTATTCCACCACCGAGTGCAGGCGGACATTGAAAAACAGGATATGTTCGTCGGCAATTCGGTCAACCTTTACCTTGTTGGCGGATTCGCGATAAGCAACCGACTTGACCACTCCCGGCAAATCTTTGGCGCCATCATAATCGGTCAGGTAATGGTAGGCGGCGCATTTCGTTAACGTGGTATCGAAACTTGCGATCAGCGTGTACAAGTCGCCCTTCCTGCTTACATCCACAAGCAATCCATGCTGGGGATCGTACGGCCAGGCTCCATCGCTGGCCATGAATATCACCAAGAACAGGATCAGCTTCGTCATAAATATCCCTTATAGGGAACATTTATGACGCGGTGATGACATCTACGACATCAACAGGATTTGCAGCAAGCAGTACCCCCGTTTCGCCGGTGGTTCACCCGCCCGTTAATGGACGGCTGTTCAATTGGCCGGCTTGCTACCCGCGCTGTATGCGATGAATCTTCCTTTGCCCAGCGCATTGAACAACACCTCTCCCAAGATGGTGCGGGCTGAATTGCCGGTACATAACACCAGTACGTTGCAGGTTCGTTCTTGCTGCATTTCATTCTCCTGTTTATGAATTAAGTATGGTGGGACAAAGCGCATTCCCGGGCGGAAATTTCAATCTGAACGGTGGCGTGTTCGATGGCGAAGTCATGGTGCAACTCCTCCGCCACACGGTTGAGAAAATCATCTCCGGGATGCCCGTCACACATCACCAGATGCACGGTCAGCGCGGTTTCGGACGTACTCATCGCCCACACATGCAGGTCATGCACGTCGCTGACACCGGGCAATGCAGAGAGGTAACCTTTTACATTGTGCAACTCGACCGAAGCAGGCACGCCATCCAGCGAAAGATGCACGGACTGGCGCAGCAAATCCCAGGTGCCGAACAGGATCACCACCGCAATCACCAGACTGATAGCCGGGTCCAGCCACGTCCATCCCGTCCAGATAAACAATGCGCCGGCGATGACCACGCCCAGTGAAACCAGTGCGTCAGCCGCCATGTGCAGAAAGGCGCCGCGCAGATTGAGGTCATCCCTGTTGCCCGACATGAACAGCCATGCGGTGATGCCGTTGATGAC
>CAZCKZ010000343.1:0-1975 GCA_964499395.1 uncultured Gallionella sp.
CCTACCACTATGATCATGCGGTACAACTGACGCCACACATTTTCCGGCTGCGCCCGGCGGTGCATTCGCGTACGCCGATTTCCGCCTATTCGCTCAAGATCCTGCCGGAAGAACATTTCATGAACTGGCAGCAGGATCCGGTCGGGAACTATCTGGCGCGCGTGGTATTTCCGGAAAAATGCAAATTGCTTTCCGTAGAGGTCGATTTGATTGCCGAAATGACGGTGATCAACCCCTTTGATTTCTTTCTGGAAGAATATGCAGAAAAATATCCTTTCAAATACCCCGAGCAACTGCTCAAGGAACTCGCCCCTTATCTGGAAATTGTCGAACGCGGTCCGTTGCTGCAGAAATTTCTTGATGAAACCGAGCTTAACCCGCAGGGCATCGTCGATTTTCTGGTAGCAATCAACCAGCGTATACACCAAGCCGTCAATTATTCCGTGCGCATGGAACCCGGCGTACAGACCTGTGAGCATACGCTGGCAAATAAACTCGGCTCCTGCCGCGATTCCGGCTGGTTGCTGGTGCAGATACTGCGCCACCTCGGGCTGGCGGCACGCTTCGTGTCGGGATATCTGGTGCAGCTGGTGGCCGATGTCAAATCACTCGACGGGCCTTCAGGCACCGACAAGGATTTCACCGACCTGCATGCATGGACTGAAGTCTATATCCCCGGTGCCGGCTGGATCGGTCTCGATCCGACCTCTGGACTGTTTGCGGGGGAGGGGCACATACCGCTTGCCTGCACCGCCGATTACGTCAGTGCCGCGCCTGTCACGGGTGGATTCAGCGGCAATGCCAACACGACTTTCACCTTCAGCAACAGCGTGACGCGCATCCATGAAGACCCCCGTGTCACCAAGCCCTATTCCGAAGAGCAGTGGATTGCCATCAATGCGCTTGGCGAAAAGGTGGACAAGGAACTGAAAAATGGCGATGTTCGCCTCACCATGGGCGGTGAACCGACCTTTGTCTCCATAGACGACATGGATGCGCCGGAATGGAACACCGATGCCGACGGCAAACAGAAACGCAAACTCGCAGGAGAACTGATGCGGCGGCTACGCGACAGTTTTGCGCCGGGAGGATTGCTGTATCTGGGCCAGGGAAAATGGTATCCGGGCGAGACGCTGCCACGCTGGCAACTTGCCGCGTTCTGGCGCAAGGACGGCAAACCGGTCTGGAAGAATCCCGCCCTGCAGGCGGACGAAGGCAAGAATTACGGTTTCAAGAGCGAGCATGCCGAGCATTTTATTCGCGAACTGGCGAAACGACTGGGGCTGAAAGGCAGACATATTCTTCCAGGCTACGAAGACCCGCTCCATTATTTATTGCAGGAAGGTCTGGTGCCCAAGAACCTCGATCCGCTCAAGGTCGACTTGAAGGATGATCTCGAGCGCAAGCGGCTCCGCAAAGTGCTGAGCGAAGATCTGGGCGAGCCGGCCGGTTACGTGCTGCCGCTGCACTGGAGCCATAAAATCAATACCTGGAGCAGCAGCAAGTGGGAATTTCGCCGCGGCGAAATGTTCCTGGTGCCGGGCGACTCGGCGATGGGACTGCGACTGCCACTGAACAGCCTGCCATGGGTGCCCTACGAAGATCGCGACCACGAGCACGAGCGCAGTCTGTTTGAAGCAGTGGAGCCTTTGGGCGACATCGACTCCGAGGTCAGCCGCAGATACAGCAAGACCAGCAAGAAAGCGGCTCATCATCCTACTGAAATGGAAGTGGCCGATGACGAAGACACACCGGCCGATCCCAAATACACGCCGCATACCGCGTTGACAGTGGAAAGCCGCGATGGCCGTTTATATGTATTCCTGCCGCCCACCAAAGCGCTGGAACATTACCTCGACATCATCGCATCCATCGAGGCTACCGCCAACGAATTGAAATTACCCGTCATTATTGAAGGCTACCAGCCTCCGCATGACGTGCGCCTTGCCCGCTTGCCTGTCACACCCGATCCGGG
>CAZCKZ010000344.1:0-1975 GCA_964499395.1 uncultured Gallionella sp.
GAATATTTCGGCCAGCTTCTGGAATTTTCTGGATCCGCTTTTGCTGATCATCATCGTCACTCCGTGGATTTATGTCTTGGCTGTTCGTCCGCTGGAGAAGCAGCAGGTTACGCTTCGGCAACAATTCAACGAGCTGAGTATCATGGCCGTCACTTTCGAATCACGGGAAGGCGTGATCGTGACCGATGCCGCCAACAGAATCCTCAGGGTGAATCATTCTTTCTCGGAGATAACCGGGTATAGCAATGAAGAGGCAATCGGGAAAACGCCCGGCATGCTTCACTCGGGCCGCCAAAACAGGGAGTTCTACCGCAAAATGTGGCAAGTCCTGGAACGGGACCGGTTCTGGAGCGGCGAAGTATGGAACCGCAACAAACGCGGCGAGATATACCCGGAGTGGCTGACCATTACCGCAGTACTTGGTACGGATGGGCAAGTTACCAACTATGTCGGCATTTTCTCCGATATTTCCGAACGCAAGGCAGGCGAAAAGCAATTGCGCAAACTTACCGCGCATATCCAGACCGCGCGCGAGGAGGAAAAAACCAGGATCGCCCGCGAAATCCATGACGACCTGGGCGGCACGCTGACCGCGCTAAAAATGGAGACTTACCGGCTGGCCGGCAAGTTATCCGGCAGCGAAAAGACAGCGCCGCTGCTCGAGCATGTCGAGTCCATGACGCAACTGATCGATAACGCGGTAGGCGTCACACGGCGTGTCATCAGCGACCTGCATCCGACCATACTCGATGATCTCGGGCTGGTTGCGGCGCTTGAATGGCAGTGCGGGCAATTCAGCAAGCGTACCGGCATCGCATGCAAGGTCACCGGAGCGGAGGATGCGGAGGATGCGGAGGAAAATGGCGAAGAAGGAAAATTGGACATGACAGTAGCGATCAATCTTTTTCGCATCTTCCAGGAAGCGCTAACCAATGTTGCACAGCACTCCGGTGCAACCAGAGTCAATGCCGAATTCCATCAAAGTGATGAGGAAATCATTCTGACAATCAGCGACAATGGTCGCGGCCTGCCGGAAGGCCACGTCATTGCCCAGACTTCCTATGGCATGCGCGGCATGCGCGAGCGCGTCGCGCAACTGGACGGCCAGATTCTATTTGACAGACCGCCCGGCGGCGGTTTGCGCGTGACAGTGATTTTGCCGGCCACTGCCGGGCAAGATATGGAAGGAGAAATATGATACGCATTCTGATTGCCGACGACCATGCCATCATTCGTCACGGGCTGAAGCAGATCATCGAGGAAAGCGGAGAAATGCGCGTGGTGGCCGAGGCTGACAGCGGCATCGATGCGCTGCGCAAGATACGCGGAATCGAATGCGATGCTGTTGTGCTCGACATCTCGATGCCGGACATGAGCGGCATCGATGTGCTGAAGCAGATCCATGCGGAAAAACCGCACTTGCCGATGCTGATACTCAGTATCTACCCGGAAGACCAATATGCAGTGCGTCTCATCAAGGCGGGCGCTGCCGGCTATATGACCAAAGAGAGTGCGCCGTCGGAAGTGGTCAGGGCATTGCTCCGCGTGGCCGGTGGCAAAAAATACATCAGCCCTGTGGTGGCCGAGATACTTGCCAACGAAATCGGCACGGATGAGGAAAAGCTTCCGCACCAAATTCTGTCGGACCGTGAATACCAGATATTTTTGCTGCTCGCATCGGCCAAGACCGTTTCGGAGATCGCCAACAACCTGGCATTGAGCGTGAAGACCATCAGTACCTACCGCAGCCGCATTCTGGAAAAGATGCACCTGAACAACAACGCCGAACTGATGCGCTACGCCATCGACAAACATCTCGCGCAATAAGCGCCACTGTGTCCTTGTGACCATAACCGGGACGCATGCCCGGTTTTTGGTCTGATTTACTTTTCCACCTTCCGCTTTTGGTTCTGTCAGACAAACACTGACTGTAAATACTGCCAACCGCCCACATCAATTTAGGACAAACCTCTCT
>CAZCKZ010000345.1:0-1971 GCA_964499395.1 uncultured Gallionella sp.
CCGGTGTTTGCGCCGCCCTTGTTGAAAGTGGCATTCAAACCGATGGAGGGGCGCATGATGCCGAGGCAATTCGGACCGATCAGGCGGATTCCATAGCGGCGCGCATTTTCCAGCAATGCCTTTTCCAGGGCCTCGCCTTCCTGTCCGGCCTCACCAAAACCGGCAGTGATGATGACCGCCGCTTTCACGCCGTGGATTCCGCAGCTTTCAATGATACCCGGCACGGTCTGCGGCGGTGTGGCAATGACTACCAGCTCAACCGTTTCATCGATGTCCGCGATGGTGGCGTAAGCGCGTACGCCCTGCACTTCCGGACTATTAACGTTGATCGGATAAAGGGCTCCTTTAAATCCGCTTTCCAGCATGTTTTTGAACACGATCTGACCGACCGAATCCAACCTGTCACTCGCGCCGAATACGGCGACAGACTTCGGCGCAAACAGGGTGCTGAGGTAGTGCTTACCCATGACTTTTCCTTCTGTTTGAATACTTGTTAGGTATGATAGCACTGTCGTATTACAACTATCGCCATGCAAACCGCCTATATCAGCCACCCGCTCTGTCTCAAACACGACATGGGCGCACATCATCCGGAATCCCCGGCACGCATTCATGCGATCGAGGACCAACTCATCGCGTCCGGGTTGCTGAACTATCTGCAGCATCATGATGCGCCTGAAGCGACGCTGGAGCAGTTGTTGCGTGTGCATGACGAGGCCTATATCGACTCGATCGAGTCCAGCGTGCCGCCACAGGGTATCGTGCATCTCGATGCTGACACCGCGCTGAATCCGTTCAGTTATCAGGCTGCGCTGCGCGCTGCGGGAGCCGTGGTACTGGGCGTCGATCTGGTGATGGCCGGACAGGTGGAAAATGCATTTTGCAACGTGCGCCCACCCGGACACCACGCCGGGCGCGCCCGCGCCATGGGATTTTGCATTTTCAACAATGTCGCGGTCGGCGTGGCGCACGCACTGGCACGCCACGGTTTGCAGCGCGTGGCGATAGCGGATTTCGACGTCCATCACGGCAACGGCACGGAAGCCATTTTCCACGACGACCCGCGTGTCATGTTGTGTTCCACTTTTCAGCATCCGTTCTATCCCTACTACGGAGCCGATAGCGGCAACGAACATGTCATCAATGTGCCGCTTTCCGCCGGAACAGGCGGGGAAGCCTTTCGCGCCGCCGTCACCCGGCATTGGCTGCCTGCGCTGGAAAGTTTCAAGCCCGAATTGCTGCTGATCTCGGCCGGATTCGACGCGCACCGCGACGATGACATGGCCATGCTGAATCTGACCGAGCCCGATTATGAGTGGGTTACAGAGGTTTTAAAAAGTATCGCGGGGAAATATGCGCAGGGTCGCATCGTGTCTGCGCTGGAAGGCGGATATGAGTTGCATGCGCTGGGACGCAGCGCGCTGGCGCACATAAAGGTGCTCAGCGGCCTTTAGATTGCATGGTCTAGTCACTATAAAAACACGGGGCGCGTAGCGCCCCGTGTTTTCAAGCACAGCTGATATTACCGTTTGTTTCTTCAGGCGGAGAAGGAAGATCCGCAACCGCAGGTGGTCGTGGCATTCGGGTTCTTGATGACGAACTGCGCGCCTTCCAGACTTTCCTGATAATCGATTTCCGCGCCGACCAGATACTGGAAGCTCATCGGGTCGATCAGCAATTGCACGCCGTTTTTGCTCATCACGGTATCGTCTTCGTTGGTTACTTCATCGAATGTGAATCCGTACTGGAATCCGGAACAGCCGCCGCCGCTGACAAACACGCGCAACTTGAGCTCGGCGTTGCCTTCTTCCTCGATCAATTGCTTTACCTTGTTGGCCGCATTGTCGGTGAACAACAGCGGATCTTGCACTTCGGTCATTGCATTCATTTGGTACTCCTTAAAATTTATTCACCACTACTGGCTTTAAACTCGCCAGTACTCGATTTAAACGCCACCACTTTGTCCTGTGC
>CAZCKZ010000346.1:0-1969 GCA_964499395.1 uncultured Gallionella sp.
GATCGTCCTGCGATTGCGTCGTATTTGCCGACCATAATCGGTCAAGTCTGTGTGCTCGATCTGGGCGCCAACACCGATTGCAACGCCGAGCACCTGCTTCAGTTCGCCTTGATGGGTTCCACACTGGTTACCGCACTGGAGCACAAATCCAACCCCAGCGTCGGCCTGTTGAATATCGGCAGCGAAGACATCAAGGGGAACGAAGTGGTAAAACAGGCCGCCGAGTTGCTGCGTGCCAGTGACCTGAATTTCTACGGTAACGTCGAAGGCAACGACATCTTCAAAGGCACGACCGATGTGGTGGTGTGCGATGGTTTTGTCGGCAATGTGGCATTGAAAACCACCGAAGGACTGGCTCAGATGCTGGGCGGATTTTTGCGCGAAGAGTTTGGCAGGAATGCATTCTCCAGACTGGCTGCGCTGGTGGCGATGCCGGTACTCAATGCGTTCAAGCGCAGGGTGGATCATCGCCGCTACAATGGCGCGAGTTTGCTCGGTTTGAAAGGTATCGTAGTGAAGAGTCATGGTTCGGCGGATATATTCGCTTTCCGCTGCGCCATCGAACGTGCGGCCGAAGAAGTACGCGGAGGCATGCTTCAACACATTAGTGAACACATTGAAATATGGCATCATTCAAATCAGCAAAAAGCCGCGGAGATTTCCTGATGTATTCAAAAATCATCGGCACCGGAAGTTATTTGCCGGCGAAGGTACTGACCAATTTTGACCTGGAAAAGATCGTTGATACCTCGCACGACTGGATCGTCTCGCGCAGCGGAATCCATGAACGGCATATTGCCGCAGACAATGAGCTGACCAGCGACCTCGCCTTGCAAGCCAGCTTGCAGGCAATTAAGGCAGCGGGCATCGGCGCTGACCAGATAGACATGGTGATTGTCGCAACCACGACGCCCGACCAGATTTTTCCAAGTACTGCCTGCATCCTTCAGGACAAACTCGGGATCAGGAATCACGGCGCCGCATTCGACATGCAGGCGGTATGCGGCGGCTTTGTCTATGCAATGAACACTGCCGATCTGTACATACGCAGCGGTCAGGCCAGGACGGTTCTGGTGGTCGGTGCTGAGGTGCTGTCGCGCATCCTGGACTGGAACGACCGGACCACCTGCGTATTGTTCGGCGACGGGGCCGGGGCAGTCGTGTTGCAGGCCTCCGAAACGCCCGGTATCGTCACAAGCAAGCTGCACGCCGATGGAAGCCATCGAGCCATGCTGAAAGCCGATGGCAACATTTGCAATGGGGCGGTGCAGGGCGATCCGTTCATCAAGATGGAAGGCCAGGCAGTCTTTAAATTTGCAGTCAAAGTGCTGAGCGCAGTGGTCGAGGAAGTGCTTGAAGAAAACCGGTTGCAGGGTTCCGACATCGATTGGCTGGTCCCGCATCAGGCCAACATTCGCATCATGGAAGCCACCGCCAGGAAACTCGGTTTGAGCATGGATAACGTGATCGTGACTGTTGCAACGCACGGCAACACCTCTGCGGCTTCCATTCCCTTGGCCCTGGATGTCGCGGTCCGGGATGGCCGCATCAAGACCGGTCAGAATATTTTACTGGAGGCCGTGGGTGGCGGGTTTACCTGGGGTGCCGTATTAATCAAGTGGTAGGTTTTAGAGATGACTAAATTCGCTTTTGTATTTCCCGGTCAAGGCTCGCAATCGCGCGGCATGATGAACGGCTATGCCGATTTTCCGGCAGTGCGCAACACGTTCGCCGAAGCCTCCGATGTGTTGAAACAGGATCTATGGCAACTGGTCGAGGAAGGCAGCGATGCCGACCTGAATGCCACTGTGAACACCCAGCCCGTCATGCTGACTGCAGGTGTGGCGGTGTATCGCGCCTGGCAAGTTCAGCATGGCGCAGCTCCTGCCATCATGGCCGGGCATAGTCTGGGCGAATATACCGCGCTGGTTGCTTCCGGTGCGTTAAGTTTTGCCGATGCGCTGCCGCT
>CAZCKZ010000347.1:0-1966 GCA_964499395.1 uncultured Gallionella sp.
ATTCGCGGGAGGAACTCATGGGAATGACCTGGGCCGAGTTGACCCACCCGGACGACCTTGCCGCAAACCTCATTCAATTCGATCGCATGCTCAGCGGCGAAATCGACGAATATTCGATCGAAAATCGTTTTATCCGCAAGGATGGGACCGTCATTCATGTCCGCCGTTCTCCCCGGGCAGTTCGCAAAGCAGACAACAGCATCGACTATATCGTTGCATGGATCGATGACATCACCCAGCGCAAGCAGGACGAGGAGCACATCCAGCGCCTTGCACATTTCGATCTACTCACCGGTCTGCCGAACCGGGCGTTGTTCACGGACCGTATCGGCCTTGCCATCAACATGGCGCAACGCAGCAACTCGGAACTTGCCGTGATGTTTCTCGATCTTGATCATTTCAAAAACGTGAATGACAACCTCGGCCACCGCATCGGTGATGCATTGCTGATAGAGATCGCAAAGCGCGTGAAATCGGCGACGCGCGAGGAAGACACGGTGTCACGCCTGGGCGGGGACGAGTTCATCCTGTTGTTGCCGAACACCGATGCCGACGGTGCTGCGCATGTGGCTGAAAAATTGCTGGAGAGGGTTGCCCAGCTCTGCCGGATCGAACAGCACGAATTGGTTGTTACGCCTTCGATCGGAATTGCCATGTATCCCGATGACGGCAGGGATTTTGAGACGCTTTCGCAGTGTGCCGATGTCGCGATGTATCGCGCCAAGCACGACGGGCGCAACAATTACAGATTTTTCACCGCCGAAATGCAGATCCACTCAGCACGGATCCTGCAATTGGAAAGCGCCTTGCGTCATGCGCTGGTGCGCGAAGAATTGAGTCTGCATTTCCAACCGCAGATATCAATACAAGACGGGCACATCATCGGTGCTGAAGCGTTGTTGCGCTGGCAGCATCCCGTGTTGGGTTCGGTGTCGCCGGCCGAATTCATTCCGATCGCGGAGAGCAGCGGACAGATTCTGCAGATCGGGGAATGGGTGCTGCGCACTGCGGTCAAGCAAATGAAGTCATGGATGGACAGCGGCATGGGGCCGATGATTATTGCGGTGAACCTTTCGGCGGTGCAGTTCCGCCATCCCAACCTGCCCGAAATGGTCACACAGATTCTCGACTCGGTGAAGCTACCGGTGCAGTATCTCGAGCTTGAATTGACCGAGGGCGTCGCGATGCATGACCCGCTCGGCGCGATTGCGATGATGGACAAGCTGCATGAACGCGGCATCCGCATGTCGATAGACGACTTCGGCACGGGCTATTCCTCGCTGAACTACCTCAAACGATTCAAGGTTTACAAACTGAAGATCGACCAGTCATTCGTGCGTGATATCACCGATGACCCCGAAGACAAGGCCATCGTCAGTGCCATCATCAGCCTGGCGGACAGCCTCGGTTTGCAAACCATCGCTGAAGGTGTGGAAACTGAAGGTCAGCTGGCATTTTTGCGTGAGCAGGGTTGCAACGAAGTACAGGGTTATTATTTCAGCAAACCGTTACCGGCAGAACAATTCGAGGCGTTCGTGAGAGCGAAGCGCCAAGCCTGAAACCGCGGGCAATGCAGTGCGGGGATTTGAAAGATCAGGGGTTCAACCATGTCTTCCAGGCCAGCCACAGTTTGCGCATCGGGGTCAGCGAGATACGTTCTTTCAGCACGTGGCAGCCGCTGGCAACGACTTCATCCAGCGTGGCGCGGTAGATTGCCGCCATGATCAGGCCGGTGCGCTGTGCCTTGCGATCCGTTTCGGGAAGATGTTCCAGCGCTTGCTGGTAATAGCGTTGCGCACGTTCGACCTGGAACGCCATCAGCCTTTGGAAATTTTCTGTTTCTTTCGCGTTCAGGATATCAGCCGCCGTCACACCGAAATGCTGCAATTCGTTTATCGGCAGATAGATGCGGTTGCGCCGCGCGTCTTCGCCGACATCGCGGATGATGTTGGTGAGCTGGAAGGCG
>CAZCKZ010000348.1:0-1958 GCA_964499395.1 uncultured Gallionella sp.
GCACACATGCAGCAACACGGCAGTGTTTCCGGTTTCATCGTCGACCTGCGCAATCCGCCGCCGCTGGGCGTCCTGGAGGCCATCGAAGGCATCAGCCACGTCGAGCAGCTTTCTGCCACGCAGTTCCGCGTGTTGCATACACCGGATCACGACCACCCGGGCAGCAATCCCAAGGCCGCGCTGCTCACCCTGGCGGAACAGCAAGGCTGGCAACTGGAGCAACTTACGCCGCTGCAGGCCTCGCTGGAAGACGTGTTCGTCAGGATCACGGATGCTGAAACAGCCACAACGGAAGCGGAACAATGATCCGCCTGCTTGCCATGCGCGAACTGCGCAGCCTGTTTGCGATGCCGTCCACCTGGTTCGTGCTGGCGGCGCTGCAATTCATTTTTGCGTGGTTTTTTCTGGCGCGGCTGGATGCCTTCCTCGAAGTACAGCCACAACTCGCCCAACTCGCCAATCCGCCGGGGGTGACGAGCACGGTCGCGGCGCCGTTGTTCAACACGGTCGCGCTGCTGCTGATGATGCTGGTACCGCTGTTCACCATGCGCCTGATCGCGGAGGAACGGCGCAACCAGACGCTTGCACTGCTGCTTTCGGCCCCGCTGTCCGAATTGCACATCGTGCTCGGAAAATTTCTGGGTTTGCTGGTCTTCCTGGGTTTGCTGATCAGCGGTGTGCCGCTGATGCTTTACACCCTGTCGCTCGGTACGAATCTGGACAATGGCCTGATGCTGAGCAATATCCTCGGCCTGTTCCTGCTGACCGCCAGTTATATCGCGCTGGGAATGTACATTTCCGCGCTCACCACCCAGCCGGTCATTGCCGCAATCGGCTCGTTTGCGGTGCTGATCGGTTTGTGGCTGGCCGACATCGGCGCGGTATCGGGAGATTCGCCCTGGCATTCCATTTCGCCGCTTCATCACTTCCGGAATTTCAACGACGGACTGCTCGACAGCAGCGATGCGGCATTTTTTGTCCTGTTTACAACGGTGTTCCTGCTGCTGGCCATCAGGCGCCTGCACAACAACCGCGTCTACGGATGAATCATGCTGCGTAAATTTCTCAAGGCCCGCACATTCCGCAACCTGCTATTCGTGGTCGCCTTGATCAGTGCCGCAACCGGCCTGGGCTATCTCGCCGCGCGCCATCATGTGCAGCGCGATGTCACCTACGACACCATCAACAGCCTGGAACCCGACAGCATCGAGGTTCTCAAGCAGATGGACGGCCCTGTGAATATCACCGTGTATGCCACCGAACAGGACGCGCGCCTCGGCAACATACGCAAGATCATTCGCGATTTCCTGTCGCTCTATCAGCGCTACAAGCCCGACATCAATCTGGTCTTCGTCGACCCCTCGAAAGAAACCGAAAAAGCCCGGGCCGCACAAATCCGTTTCAACGGTGAAATGGTGATCGAATACGCCGGACGCAGCGAACACCTGACCAAGATCAACGAACAGATCGTCACCTCTACCTTGCTGCGCCTGGCGCATACCCGCGGTCAAACCGTGATGTATCTGGACGGGCACGGCGAAGCCAAACTGGACGGTATCGCCAATTTCGATATGGGCTCCCTGTTCGGCGCCAAGCTCAAACAGAGCGGTTTTCGCCTGGCCGGTCTTAATCTGGCGCTGGCCCAGGATGTGCCGAACAATGCCAGCATGCTGGTGATCACCCAGCCTCAGGTCGATCTGATGCCCGGTGAAGTGGACAAAATCATGCGCTATGTCGATCGCGGCGGCAATCTGCTCTGGCTGGTGGACCCCGGGCCACTGCACGGACTGGAACGCCTTGCCGAAAAACTCGACCTGCAGCTTCCGCCCGGCATCGTGATCGACCCGGCTGCGATCGAGATGAACGCGCCGGCCGACTGGTCGCTGGCTGCCAGCTATCCGCCCCACGCGATCACGCGCAATTTCGATCTGACCACCGCTTTTCCTTCCGCACGGCCG
>CAZCKZ010000349.1:0-1958 GCA_964499395.1 uncultured Gallionella sp.
ATCACATTCATCCGGAAATTGGCCGCCAGGTCGATGATGGTCTGCACCAGCATCGCATCGCTGCCATCGTTGGTGATGCCTTGCACAAAACTCTGGTCGATCTTGAGTTGATCCAGCGGCAGCTGTTTCAAATAGGACAATGACGAATAGCCGATGCCGAAATCGTCGATCGACAGTCCGACGCCCAATGTTTTCAGTGCATGCATTTTTTCAACGGTGCCGTCCATATCTTCCAGCATCATGCTCTCGGTCAATTCCAGTTTCAAGCGGGATGGATCAACCTGATGCGCTTTTAGCACATTTGCCACGCCATTTACAAAACCGTCAATGGCAAATTGTTTTGCGCTGACATTGACCGCCAGCGTCAATTTGCGCGTTTGATCGCTTTGCGCCCATAACGCCAGTTGTTTGCATGCGCTGTCCATCACCCAGTCACCGATCTCGAGTATCAGCATGCTTTCTTCGGCAATCGGGATAAACACGCTGGGCAGCACCAAACCGCGATCCGGATGATCCCAGCGCAGCAATGCTTCCGCGCCAACCGGGCGATGGTTGTTGTCCACCTGCATCTGGTAATGCAAATGAAATTGCCGGCGGACGATGGCCTGGCGCAGGTCGCTTTCCAGCTTGGCGTGCGCAGTCACCTTGTCCTGCATGACCGGATCGAAGAAGCGGATCGAATTGCGTCCGGCGCTCTTGGCCTGGTACATCGCCATTTCGGCATGCTGAACCAGCACGTCACCCGGGATTTCGTTGCCGGAATACAGGCTGACGCCGATACTGGATGAGCTGAGCAGCGGTTGGCCGTTGCAAAAGTAGGGGCGGGCCAAACACTCGCGGATTTTCTCGGCGACCAGCCCGACCCTGCGCGAAGTCTCATCCAGGTTGCTGCCGACATCTTCGATATGCACGATGAACTCGTCGGCGCCCAGTCTGGCCACGGTGTCCATTTCGCGCACGCAGCTCTTGAGCCTGGCAGCCACTTCGATGAGCAGCAGGTCTCCGCAATCATGTCCCATTGTATCGTTGAGTATTTTGAATCGATCCAGGTCGATCAGCAATATCGCGCCATAGCTGTTCAGGCGGGTGGGATTGGCCAACTTCTCGGCAAAGCGGTCGAGAAACAAATGCCGGTTGGGCAGCCGGGTGAGCTTGTCGTAGGAAGCCAGATTGCGGATTTCTTCCTCCCGAATATTTCGTTCGCTGAGGTCGTTGAAAATGCCCACATAATGGGTGGTTTGCTGCTGCCGGTTTTTTACCGCGGTGATCTTCATCCACTTCGGATAAATCTCGCCGTTCTTGCGCTTGTCGAATATCTCACCCGTCCATGAACCATCCTGAAACAATTGCTGCCACATCCCGCTCTCTGCATGGAAAATTTTGTCGTGGCGGCCCGAATTCATCATGCGCGCATCCTTGCCGGTCACCTCGTCGGCGCTGTAACCGGTGATATCAAGAAATGCCCGGTTGACCCGGACGATACAACAATCGGCATCGGTGATCATGATCGCATCGCTGGTTTCAAACGCGACCTCGGAGATGCGCAGCGCCTGTTCGATTTCGGCGCTCAGTTCCATGGTAGTTTCGGCGGTGTTGTTGGCAGCGGGTTTCATGCTCATGCCTCCACTTCGATGATTTCGGTTACCGGCAGTGCCGCGATGTCGTTCAGCTTTTCGTTGCGCGTCGTGTCATTCAGGTAGGCCAGTTCGGAGACCCGCGAATAGAATGCGCTGACGAACACTTCGCGTCCCTCGGCATCCCGGCGGCGGATGCCGAACTTCACGCGTTGCCGATCATTGGAAGGCAGCTTGCCGAGCAGGTTCTTGGTCGCCCAGATGGCGCCGCCGCGTGCAAAGTCGGACAACCGCGCGGCATGGTTGATGGTATCGCCCAGCACCGTGAACTCAACCTTGGTTTCGATGTGGAAGATGCCCAGCCATTCGTGCCCTTCGTTCAGG
>CAZCKZ010000350.1:0-1937 GCA_964499395.1 uncultured Gallionella sp.
ATTGCTTGGCAGGTCAGTATCCAGCAGATACAGCTTGATGTGCCCGATCCTGGCTTCCCATATCTTGATGTTGAGTTTTCGACCCGGCAAATCGACCGAGGTGCATGCTTCCGAACCGTCCGCGAGTTTTGACGGAACGATGGGCAGGTCTTCAAAATAGGAATCGCTGTTGGTCGCGATCTGGTTGCCATCGCCGTCAATGGATTGGTGGAAATAACCCTGGCGATACAACAACCCGACTCCAATAAATGGCAGGCGCAAATCGCTCGAGGCTTTGCAGTGGTCTCCCGCCAGGATGCCCAGGCCGCCCGAGTAAATCGGGAAGCTTTCGTGAAAACCGAATTCGGCACAGAAGTAGGCGACCAGATCATCATTGTGCAGCCAGTCCGAGCCGCTGGCCGGCAAATGATGATCATGGTAGGTATCGTAGGCCGCCAGTACACGGTTCAGATTGCCGATGAATATCTGGTCTTCAGATGCATCCAGCAGACGCTGTTCATCCACACGCTTCAAAAATGCTTTCGGGCTTTGTCCGGTGGCCTTCCACAAACCCGGATGCAAGCGCGCAAACAGAGCGCGGGTGGGACGATCCCAGCTGTACCAAAGGTTGTTCGCGAGTTCGTTGAGGCGCGCCAGACGGGCTGGAATCTTTGGACGAACCTGCAAAATATAGGTGGTGCTTTTTTCCATGGCTTGAATAGTGGTTTGAATGCGTGTGCCAATATCCCGGAACTGTTGAAGGACGGTTCGGATTATAGCGCAAGCGCATCCTGTATCGAGGGATGCGCTAAGCGAAACCCGGAAACAGTGATGCCGACTGAAAATCTGGAACAGCGCGGCAGGTCATGCAGGATTATGATCATTGCCATCCACTCCGACAATGGCCGCATCTTTTGATATCCCGGGACACCATACCTGATCAATAGAAGCGGAAGGTATAGAATATGTCCAGTGCATCCTCGGTGCCGGTGCGGGTAACGATGGTGATGCGCGGGGTCAGCGTATAACTGAATATGGTAACGCTGCCCGCCACATTCAGGCTTTGCTCGTAGCTGATGCGGGCCCGCGAAGACAATTGTTTGCCTACCGTCAATTTCTGGACCTGCTGTGAATCTTCTCCGGTTTGCTGGCTCAGTGAAAACTGGTCGATGCCGAGTGTCTTGCCCAGTTGGCTGCTGGATTGTCCGCCCAGGATGCTGCCTGCAGCGGCAAGCAGCAAAGACGAATCGACCCCGCTGGTATCCGGCACACGCCCAAGCACGATCCAGGATAGTTTTTCCGCATCCGGCACATCGGGTGTGGATACCAGCCGCACCAGCGGATGGCGCACCGTACCGGTGACCTCGACCCCCGCTTCGACTTCCAGTCCCTTGCGCAACGCGAGTATATTCAGGCCCGGGTCATCCAGCGGCCCCTGGAAATTAACGATGCCGCGTTCGACCTGCAAACGCTGGCCATAGGCGTCGAATACCGCATCCTGCGCCGCGATGCTCCCGGTTACGTGCATCAGTTCGCCGGGTTCGCCATGCATGATCAGGCGGCCGGCGAGGCGCCCTTCGAACCCGGACGCACGGATATAAAAATGGTCGCCCAGGTCCAGTGTCGCGTTCACCCTGGTGGGCGGGCCGGAGCGACCTGCCGCTTCCTTTCCGATGATCTGCACGTCGTCGGAAAGAACCGGGCGATCGCTGACCGGCTGGTCGATCAGGCCCGCATCCGCGCGTATGTTGCCATCCAGCAACAATGTCTTGCTGGCATAGCGCGCATGCCCGCTGCCGGAAGCGAGTATCCAGCGGTCGGCACGTTGCGCCAGCGGCAGGTGATCTGCAGTGATCAGCAGGTCGCTGTTGTCACCGATCAGATCGATGCGCCCGCTTGCGCTGATCCGCCCGTTGCCGGCTGGCAGACTGTAACCCGAGAACAGCTTGTCGCTCGGT
>CAZCKZ010000351.1:0-1884 GCA_964499395.1 uncultured Gallionella sp.
TCGTGCGTCGGGTGTCCCTGGATGACAGCGTGTTATCTGATGACAAGGAGATGCTGGAAGATTTGATCGTGCTGGCCATCAACGATGCATTGAAACAGGTGGAATTGACTACCCAGCAGCGCATGAGTGCATTCACATCCGGAATGGGCTTGCCGCCCGGGATGAAGCTGCCATTCTGATGTCTTCCCCTCTGGTGATGCCTTCACATCTTGAAGAGTTGATTGCCGCATTGCGCTGCTTGCCAGGTGTGGGGCCAAAATCTGCACAGCGTATGGCCTACCATTTGTTGCAGCGTGACCGCGCCGGAGCACTTCATTTGGCACAGGCAATGGAACTGGCTGTCAGCAACATTCAGCACTGCAGCAAGTGCAATAATTTTTCCGAGCAGGAGGTGTGCAGCCTATGCGCGTCTCCCAAACGCGATGCGGGTCTGCTATGCGTGGTTGAAATGCCTGCCGACTTGCTGATGATGGAACAAACGCAGTGTTATCGCGGGCAATATTTTGTGTTGATGGGAAGGTTGTCGCCACTCGATGGGATAGGTGCGAATGAATTGCATCTTGAGCGTCTCGTCAGACGCGTAAAGGAACATCAATGCGAGGTGATCCTGGCAACCAACTTTACTGTGGAAGGTGATGCCACGGCACATTATTTGGCAACATTGCTGCGATCACAAGATGTCAAAGTGTCTCGCATCGCGCGCGGCTTGCCTGTGGGGGGTGAACTGGAGCAGGTGGACAGCGGAACTTTGGCGCAAGCCCTGCTGGAACGGCGCGAGGTGTGAGCATGAAGAGAAATATCAAACCACTTTCCCAGTCAGCTCTGGTTCATGAGCCGCTTGCCGGAGAGGAGATGCCTGACGAAAAGCTGCACGGTGAGAAGTTGCAGAAAGTGCTGGCGCAGGCGGGATTCGGCTCGCGCCGCATGATGGAAGAATGGATTGCAAAAGGACAAGTCAGCGTGAACGGAGAAACCGCAACCCTGGGTATGCGGGTGGTTGAAGGCGACCTGGTGAAAGCCGAACGTCGCACCATACGTGTCGGCGAACGGAATCACGCCGCACGCGTGCTGCTTTACCACAAACCGGAAGGCGAGATCGTCAGTCGCGATGATCCCGGGAAGCGCAACAGTGTTTTTGATAAGTTGCCCAAGTTGCGCGGCCAGAAATGGATCGCGGTCGGCCGGCTGGATTTTAATACCAGCGGCTTGCTGATTTTTACCACTTCGGGCGAGTTGGCGAACCGGCTGATGCATCCGCGTTTTGAAGTGGAGCGCGAATATGCGGTGCGGGTACAAGGGACCATGACGGAATTGCAGATAAATCTGGCACTCAAGCAAGGCGTTGAACTGGAAGATGGTTTGGTGAAGTTTGAAAAACTTGAAGACCAGGGTGGTGAGGGTTTCAATCACTGGTATCGCGTGATGCTCAAGGAAGGACGCAATCGGGTGGTGCGCCGTACTTTCGATGCGCTGGGGCTCCCGGTGAGCCGGTTGATGCGCGTACGCTTCGGTATAATCAACTTGCCGCCGCGCTTGAAGCGGGGCATGACTGCCGAATTGGGCGAGGGAGAGGTGACGCAAGTATTGGAGTGGGTTGGTATTGCCGCCGGCAGCGATGAACCGCAACAGCAGAAATTACCTGCCTCCCGCCAGCCTGACAGGTCACAAACACAAAAATTAGTTCGAAATGTTGCCCCAGCAGCGAAAGCGGTCAGGCGTGCCGGGCCGTCAACTGTAAACAAAAGTAAATCTGGTGTAAAACACTGACTGCCACTAGAATCTGCATGATTACATCCGGCTGGCTATAAAGCCGGAGTATCGGGGTAAAGGCGAGCATCGAGACACAGGAAATTTGAATGGAAGAGCGCGATAACAAGACCATTA
>CAZCKZ010000352.1:0-1874 GCA_964499395.1 uncultured Gallionella sp.
GGTTTGAGCATGGTAATCGCGGTTTATCACATTGCCGATATCGTGCAGGTAGCCCGCGACCTTGATTCCTTCTATGCGCTGATCATCCAGTCCCAGCCCGGTCGCGATCGCCACGGCGATATCCGAGACGCGGCGCTCGTGGCCGGCGGTATAGGGGTCGCGCATTTCCGACAGGCTGGTCGCCAGTTGCACCGTGCTCAGGAAGGCGGACTTGAGTTGGTCTACATAGTTCAAGATACGCTCTTCGTCGTGCTTCTTCTCCGAGATATCCTGAATCAGACCGATGACTGCCGGCTGTCCATGATAGAAGGCGTAGGATGCGTTCGCGCCAACCGTGATCGTGTGACCTTCCGTGTGAACGGCGCGAAATTCCAGCGCGATGTTTGGTACTTCTTTGTAAAGAAGTTTGCGTATGTTCTCCGCAACGTTGCCGTGATCGGCGCCGGCGATAAATTGCATGATGTCTTTCCCGATCAGATCGTCCACGGAGCCGTATCCGACAATTTCGGCGGCGCGCGGATTCACATAGACCAGCTTGCCGTCCTGGATGATGTAGATGCCTGCAAGCGATTGTTCGACCAGGCCGCGGAAGCGCTGTTCCGAATCGAGGAGTTCCCGCTCTGCCTGCCTGGCTTCGGTGATATCGCGAAAATACCAGACACGTCCGTAGTAATGTCCATCCGCGCCACTGATCGGAGCGGAATAACGGTCGAGTACCCTGCCATTCTTTAGCGATATTTCATCGCGACTTTTTTCGTCACGGTGTTCGTACAGATATTTAATCCGGTCGAGAAAGGCTTCCGGATCCACGACTTGGTCAACCACTGACCGGAGCACCGGAGCATCATCACCCTTGCCGACGAGATTCGCAGCGGCCGGCCACAGGTCAATGAATTGCCGATTATAGGAAATGATCTGTCCGTTCTCGTCGACCACCAGGATGGCATCGAGCGTTGTTTCCTGCTGGGTCAGCAGGACCGTGTTTTTGAATTCCAATTCCTGCTGCGCCTGTTTGCGCTGCGATTCCCTGTCGAAGTTGTCCAGCGCAAAGCTGATATCGGTAGCCATTTCAGTCAGCAGGTGGCGCGCTTCTTCGTCGAACGCATTGAGCGTGGCTGAATAGAGCGCGAGGATGCCAGAGGGGGTGCCGTTCCTGTGCAGGGGCAGCGCGGCAATAGCTTTCCAGCCGGCTTTATTGCCGCGTTCGAGCCACGGAGCAATTGCCGGGTCATGTTCGTAATCCTGGCACCAGAATGGCCGGTTGTCGCGTATCGCTGTGCCGACCGGGCCGCGCCCAAACGGGTTGCCGGCATCCACCGAAATCTGGATGCCCTCCAGATATTCCAGGCCGGTACCGTATGAGGCAACCGGCATGACCTGCTTGCTCGCCTCGTCCACCATTCCGATCCAGGCCATACTCATGCCGCCGAACTGCACCGCGTCGCGGCAGATTTCCGGGAACAACTCTTCCTCGCTGTTGCAACGTACGATGGCCTCGTTGCATTGGCTCAATGCGGCATAGAGTTGGGTCAGACGCAGGATTTTTTCTTCGGCAGCCTTGCGCTCGGTGATGTCGATAAAGGTGACGATTGCGCCTATCGACACGCCGTTTTCCATGATGGTATGCGACCAGTATTCGACCGGGACCGCAACACCGTCCTTGCGCCAAAACACCTCATCGGAAGCCGTGATCGGCAGGCCGGTACGATAAGCGCAATAGGCCCTGCATTCACTCTCAGGATAAGGGCTGCCATCGGGACGGGTATGATGAATCAGTTCGTGTATATGTTTGCCCAGCACTTCATTGTCGTTCTGGTAACCCAGTATGCGCAGGAATGACTGGTTAACGAAGGTGCAGATGCCATGGTTGTCTA
>CAZCKZ010000353.1:0-1834 GCA_964499395.1 uncultured Gallionella sp.
CGGAAGAGATCGTCAGCCTGCTGAACCGCTACTTCACCCTGCAGGTGGAAATCATCTTTCGCCACGGCGGCACACTGGACAAATTTATCGGCGACGCGATCATGGCATTCTGGGGTGCGCCGCAGGACGACAAACATCATGCCCAACATGCAGTGGCGGCAGCGCTGGAAATGGAACAGTCGCTGCTGCGTTTCAAAACCGAGTTGGGCGAGGACGGCAGGGATTTCGATGTCGGCATCGGCATCCATACCGGCAAAGCCGTGGTCGGCTTCCTCGGCTCGGATACCCGCATGGATTACACCGCGATCGGCGACACGGTGAATCTTTCCAGCCGCATCGAAGGACTGACCAAGGGAGTGGCGCGGATACTGGTTTCCAGCGACACTGTCGCGCATTGTGCAAATGCATTTGACTTTAAACCGACCGGATCTTATAAAGTCAAAGGCCGCTTGCAGGAAGTCGAACTGTTTACCCCCGGTGTCAACCCATGAGATATTTATACGCCCTGATTATTTACGCCTCACTGGCGGCTCCGGCCGGCGCCGCGCAGTCTGCATTTACCGTGCGCAGCACCGAGATCAAACAGCAACCGTTCAGCGATGCGAAGACCATCGCGACACTGGCCGGCAAATCCGGCGTGGAGGTCCTGTCCCGCCGCGGCGGCTGGGTCAATATCAGCAGCAGCAAAGGGAACGGCTGGGTCAGGATGCTCAGTTTGCGCAGCGACAACACCGCCAAAAAACGCGGAGACAGCGGCTTGCAAAGCCTGATCAATGTCGGCCGTTCGGGCAGCAGCGGGATCACCGTCGCGACCGGCGTGCGCGGCCTGTCGGAAGAAGACCTGAAGAATGCGCGCCCGAATCCGGTCGAGTTCGAGAAACTGCAGCGGTATGCGGTAAACAAGGCAAAAGCCGAAAGATTTGCGCACGACGCCAGACTCAAGTCGCGCCAGCTTGATTATCTGCCGTCCGGCGGCAATCCCTGAATCAAGGAGCGCAGCCATGTTCAACCACACACTAATAATATTCGGCGCCAGCCTGCTGATGGTGTTTCCGGCCCATGCGTTCGATTTCAACTTTGACCAGGCGATCAGCATTGCCAAGAAAGTGCAACAGGCGCGAAAACCCATAGACCAGCCGGAAGAAATCCGGATCGGTCACGGTATCGCCGAGAACATACTCGGCGCCGCGCCCCTTCTGCCGGACATCCGGGTGCAGCAATATGTCAATGAGGTCGGGCGCTGGCTGAGCCTGCAAACCGAGCGGCCGGACCTGCCCTGGCAATTCGGCGTGCTGGACAGCACCGACATCAACGCATTTGCCACGCCCGGCGGCACCATTTTCATCACCAACGGCCTGTTGCAGAGAATGGGCAGCGAATCGGAACTGGCTGGCGTACTGGCGCATGAAATGGTCCATGTATTGCGCAAACACCATCTGGCCGCACTACAGAAAGCGGCACGCATGGACATCGCTACCGAACTCGCCGGAGAGGCGCTCAAGGACAGAGGCAACGCCAAAGTGCTGGACAAGGCCATCAAGGCCGGAACGGAAGTGTATGCGCGCGGCCTGGACAAGGAAGACGAGTTCGAGGCCGACCGGATGGGCATCGTGATCGCCACGCGCGCCGGCTATGATCCCTATGGCCTGCCCGCGGTGCTGCAAATACTCGATGCTATCAATCCGAAAGATTCGTCGCTTGCCCTGATGTTCAAAACCCACCCTTCGCCGCATGACCGCCTGACCCTGCTCGACAGGGAAATGGGCGACCGGTTCGACGCCTATCCCGCTCCGCTGCAGGCCGACAAACGCTTTATCAGCGAGATCGCACAGCG
>CAZCKZ010000354.1:0-1065 GCA_964499395.1 uncultured Gallionella sp.
AAAACGGTGCTTTGTGCGGGCATGAATTGTTATTTCCATCATGTTATGCATTCTATATAGCAGTGCAAGCATATAATTTCAGGGTGTAGCATATTATGCTTATTTGGCGCGCTTCGTGCGCACCGCCGTTCTGCCAAATAAGCTCAGCTACCTGATGAGGCGGCGGAATCATTCGGGCGGGGGAGCAATGGGCCAATCAGCCAGTGTTGTTCGAAATGCATATCTTTTAGTAGGGAAAGCTATAAAAAATCCGACGGTGGCTATTGGAATTGCAGTGTGACTTTCTTACATGCTGGCTGGATGTGCAGAGCTGACGAGTGCCGACATCGGCAAGAAGGAATTCGAGTCAAAGTGTACGGCTTGCCATGGATCGAGCGGGAAGGGCGATGGACCGCAAGCACCGTTTCTCGCGACAAAGCCGGCGGACTTGACGATTCTGACGAAGAGAAATGGCGGCGTCTTTCCCGCCCAGCGTGTCCATGACATTATCGACGGTCGATTTGAAGTGGAAGTCCATGGTCCGCGCACCATGCCTGTGTGGGGCAGGGAATTCGAATTCGACGTGAGGGACCTTCCAAAGCAAGCCGCGCAACCCTTCGATTATCGGGAGTCCACCGTTCGCACCAAGATCCAAGCGCTCGTCGACTATTTGTTCCAGCTGCAAGAGAAGTAGTTAGATGGCGGAAAGGTGCAACGTCGATCATCGCGAACCGCAGCTGCCCGAATTCAGAGGAACGGCATTGAAGAGGCGGGTGGCAAATGAAAACCAGTAAGCCTTTATGATTGAACTTTGGACAAGCGGCGAATAAGATCGAAGTGGTGCAAGTGGGCGCTGCTTTCTGTCAATAAACTTTAGGCCTCGTTCCAGATAAGGAATATCGCATGGCCAGGATCAGTGCGGCTCGCGCCGTTTTCATTCTTGTTGGCCTCGTGGTCGCTGGACTGTTCGGCTCGATATACCTGAGCTATCGACACGATATTCGTCAAGCGCGCGAACGGGTCTCAACGGACAGCCAAATAGCCCAGACGCCCTGTGGCCCGATTGAGTATGCGGTGGCCGGTGAC
>CAZCKZ010000354.1:1075-1803 GCA_964499395.1 uncultured Gallionella sp.
TATTGGTAGTGCACGGTGCCGGGGGCGGATTTGACCAGGGTCTAGACTTTGGCGAGCCGCTGGTTAGGAACGGGTTTCGCGTCATCGCAATGTCACGCTTCGGTTACCTTCGCACCCCGCTGCCAGCCGACGCCTCGGCCGCAGCACAGGCCGATGCACACGCCTGTCTGCTCGACGCGCTCAAGATTCAGCGCGCGGCGATCATCGGAGCCTCTGCCGGCGCCCCCTCATCGATGCAGTTTGCGTTGCGGCATCCCGACCGGTGCAGTGCCTTGGTTCTGTTGGTGCCGGCTGCCTACGTGCCGCGCGTCGGTGGTGCGCCGCCGATGCGGACGCCGGCCTGGACGGCGTTGCTTTTCAATACCGCACTCAAGTCTGATTTTCTTTTTTGGGCTGCACAGCGGATCGCCCATTCGGTGATTGTCCGCGCAATCCTGGCCACGCCGCCGGACGTGGTGGAGAACGCGAGTGCCGACGAGCAGGCGCGCGTGGCTGAAATGCTTAAACATATCCTGCCGGTGAGCGCGCGCCGCCGGGGGCTGCTCAACGATGCAGCGGTGACGTCCTCGCTTCAGCGTTACGATCTGGAAAGCATCGCAGCGCCGACGCTCGTCATAAGCTTAAGCGACGACCTGTTCGGGACCTTCGACGGCGCGCGCTATACCGCCGAGCATGTGTCCGGTGCGCGGTTCATCGGCTACCCGAGCGGCGGCCATGTGTGGGTGGGG
>CAZCKZ010000355.1:0-1799 GCA_964499395.1 uncultured Gallionella sp.
TATCAACCTGCGCGATACCAGCGCCCAGTTGCAATACATATCCTCACTGGGTCGCGACCCTCTCGGAAAGACCAAATTTCATGCGGGTGTTCTTTATGTCAATCGCAACAATATGCTCGGCGATTTTGGTCTGTTGGTGGAAGACGAATTGGGCGACAACGTACCCGGATTTTCTGTCGGTGTCGGCATAAAGGGGCTGATCGCCAAGGTAACCGGCAACAGCACCATCGTCAGCAGTACTTCGGCCTTGGCATTGGGCGGGCTGGTACGTTATTCGCCCCCCGCTACCCAGCGCCTGGGCATCGTCGGGGAAGTGTATTTATCCCCGAACATCGTCACCTTCGGCGATGCCAACCGCTATATCGAAAGCAACGTCAGGGCGGAATACGAGGTCATCCCGCAGGCGGTTGCCTATGTCGGCTACCGGAGAATCAAATTTGGCATCAACAACCTGCCCGATGCGATACTCGATGAGGGTGTCTTTCTGGGCGTAAGAATCTCGTTCTAGGCGGCAGCCCTATTACCCGGCGTCCACCGCGATCTTGAAGATTATTTTGCGTATGTAGCCGTTGCTGACCAGCGGTGCATGTGCATCTTCGGGGAAGAAAATGCAGAAATGATCCGGCGGTGTGGCGATCCACGCCGCAGGTTCATCATCGAAGAACCGGATATCCTTCCCGGCATCGTAATCACCCGCCGGCTTGCGACAATCGGGCAGTGACTTCCAGCCCATATCGTCCACACCTTCCAGCACATACTGAATATCGATGTAACGGCGGTGGCATTCCAGCTTTGCCTCGGCTCGGGTCCTTCCCGGCTCATGCTCGACAATGGCGAACAGATTGTCGCCGACGATGTCGTGGCGTCCCGGCGCAAGTGCGCGCAGATCGGTATGGCGGATGTATTCGAATGCGCGAAAGAACAGCGAATGCAGTTTGCTGTAGCGGCCCGCATTGGCGAGGTTGGAAAAGATCATGACGGCATCCCTGAATATGATTAGATGAAACGGGCCACCATGCCCTTGGCCAGCTCGCCCTGCAACGGTATCTGCACGCGGTGTCCGCTGCCGGGTGCGGTGGTGAGTGTCTCGCCTGCGAGGCTGCGCATCTCGTTCAGCGCAATCACGCGATTGCCGGAAGGGTGGACAATCTCGAGCCGGTCGCCAACCTGAAACTTGTTTTTCACGTCGATCTCGGCCATGCCGTTTGTGCAGGCGACGATGTCGCCGACATATTGCTGGCGCATGCTCTCGGAGTGGCCGCGCATGTAGTTCTGCTGCTCGTGGGTATGGTGGCGTTCGTAGAACCCGTCGGTGTAGCCGCGGTTCGCCAGCGCATCCAGCGCGCCGAGCAATGAATAATCGAACGGCCTGCCCGCGACCGCATCGTCGATTGCCCGGCGATACACCTGCGCGGTGCGCGCCACATAATAGACGGACTTGGTGCGGCCCTCGACCTTGAGCGAATCGATGCCGATCCTTGCCAGCCGCTCGACGTGTTCCACCGCGCGCAGATCTTTCGAATTCATGATGTAGGTGCCGTGTTCGTCTTCCAGCACCGGCATCAGTTCATCGGGATGATCCTGCCGCGAAATCAGATACGCGCGGTCGGCCAGCGGGTGGCGCGGCTGCGAACCGCAATCGGACAGCG
Source organism: uncultured Gallionella sp. (assembly GCA_964499395.1). Taxonomy (GTDB): domain Bacteria; phylum Pseudomonadota; class Gammaproteobacteria; order Burkholderiales; family Gallionellaceae; genus Gallionella. The sequence continues at coordinate 1,650 of CAZCKZ010000355.1, forward strand.
CGCTCTGGCTCAATGCTTTGTCAAAATCGAAATCTATTTTTTGGATATCGCCGGTACCGTTTTCCTCGGCATTTTCCACCTGGTAATCCCAGCGGCAGGAATTGGTGCAGGTGCCCTGGTTGGCATCGCGGTGGTTGAAGTAACCGGACA
>CAZCKZ010000356.1:0-1789 GCA_964499395.1 uncultured Gallionella sp.
CGCGCAGGCAGCAGAATTCTCATCCGTTTCGCCGCATCTGAAGGTAGGCTTTCGTCCAATCATGACCAAGGCCTGCAACGTGAAGGATTTCGAAGTCGAACCGCCCGTGGAAGATTTTCCGATCGTCAGGCCGGAGGCCTTCGTGCCGAAGCGGCTGACGATAGACTATAAAAAGGGGAAATGGACAGGCGATTTTTTCCTGCAAAAAATCCAGCCCGCGTAACGCTACGTCCAGCCGCAGTCGTGCTGCTCAAGCGGCCTTCTTCGCTTTCTTACCCCGCTTGCCTATATGCGCTTCGCCGCGCTGTCTGGCCAACTCGACCTGCTTTTGCCGCTCCAGCGCGGCGGCACGTTTTTCCGGGGTGAGACTATCGTAGCAATTCGGGCAGGACACGCCAGCCTGGTATTTGGGCGAGGTTTTTTCCTCGGCGGTGATCGGGCGCGAGCAGCCGTAGCACAGTTCGTAATGTCCCGGCGCCAAGCCCTGCCCGACCGCGACGCGCTGGTCGAACACGAAACATTCGCCTTCCCACAGGCTCTGTTCCTCCGGCACGTTCTCCAGATATTTCAGTATCCCGCCCTGCAGGTGATAGACCTCGGGGAAGCCCTGCTGCAGCATGTAGGCCGATGCCTTTTCGCAGCGTATCCCGCCGGTGCAAAACATCGCGATGCGCGGTTTCTTTTGCGGGTCGAGATTGTTTTTCACGTAGTCCGGGAATTCGCGGAAGGTGGTGATGCGCGGATCGACCGCACCCCTGAACGTGCCGACTTCGACCTCGTAATCGTTGCGTGTGTCCACCAGCACCACATCGGGGTCGCTGATCAGGGCGTTCCAGTCTTCCGGCTTGACGTACCGGCCGACCCGTTCGGTCGGGTCGATGCCCGGCACACCCATGGTCACGATCTCCTTTTTCAGCTTGACCTTCATCCGGTAGAACGGCGGCAGTTCGGCGGCGGATTCCTTGTGCTGCAGGTCGGCCAGGCGCGGGTCGCTGCGCAGGTATGACAAGATATTGTCGAGGCCGGAACGCGTGCCGGCGATCGTGCCGTTGATGCCTTCCTCCGCGAGCAGCAGCGTGCCGGTGATGCCCAGCGCATCGCACTGCGCCTGCAGCGGCGCGCGCAATGCCGCGCAATCGGGCAGCTTCACGAACTTGTAGACTGCTGCAACGACTAATGGATTCATCTTTATCATTTCTTCTGGATTGATTTCCTGGCATGTTCCATTTATTCGGCACCGGCTTATGAGTGATGTAAACTAGTTTAATTCAAACAAGGAGAAAAACCATGCAGCTCGACGATCCCGGTCTTGATCTCATCTTCCGCGCAGCGCGCACCCACAACGAATGGCTGGACAAGCCGGTCAGCGATACGCTGATACACCAGATCTACGACCTGATGAAGTGGGCGCCGACCAGCGCAAATTCCAGCCCGGCGCGCTTCGTGTTCGTGCGCAGCGCGGAAGCCAAGGAACGTTTGCTGCCGGCCATGGCGCCGGGCAATGTGGAAAAGACCCGCGCCGCGCCGGTCACGGTCATCATCGCGCACGATACCGAATTCCATGAAAAACTGCCCAAGCTGTTCCCGCAGGCCGACGCGCGTTCGTGGTTTGCAGGCAACCAGCCCCTGATCGACACCACCGCGTTCCGCAACGGCACGCTGCAGGGCGCCTATCTGATCCTCGCGGCGCGCGCGCTGGGACTGGATGCCGGGCCGATGTCGGGCTTTGACAATGCGAAAGTGGACCAGGAGTTCTTTCCGGACGGCAAGACCAAATCCAATTTCGTGG
>CAZCKZ010000357.1:0-1779 GCA_964499395.1 uncultured Gallionella sp.
CCTGGGCGGCAGGCTGGATGCGGTAAATGTATTCGATAACGATTGCGCGGTGGTCGCCAGCGTGGATATCGACCATACAGACTATCTGGGCGAGTCGCGCGAGTTGATTGCCTTCGAGAAGGCCGGCATCTTCCGCCAAGGCCGCGTGGCGATCTGTGCCGATGAGGATGTGCCGCAGGCGATATACAGCCATGCGCAACAGGTCGGCGCGGAGCTGTGGTGCATGGGCCGCGAATTCGGCTTTACACCACACCAGGGGCAGTGGGACTTCTGGGGCAAGTCGGGTACCAGGAACGCGTTGCCCTGGCCCGCACTGCGTGGTGCCTACCAGTTGCACAATGCCAGCGCGGCGCTGGCGGCGCTGGATGTGCTCAAGGACCGATTCCCGGTCAGCATGGAAGCGGTGCGGCGCGGGTTGGGCGAAGTGCAACTCGCGGGGCGTTTCCAGGTCGTTCCCGGCAGGCCGTCGCTGATACTGGATGTGGCGCACAATCCCCGTGCCGCGCGTTCGTTGGCACAGAATCTGGCCGGTTTGCCGCCGTGCCCGCATACTTATGCGGTATTTTCCATGCTGGCGGACAAGGATATCGCGGGTGTGGCGTCGGCACTCGACTCCTATGTCGACACCTGGCTGGTGGCGGGTATAGCCTCACCGCGCGGTGCGGCCTCGGGGCAGTTGGAGAGCGTGCTGGAACAGTGTCGGGTACGCGGCGAGATTAAAATCTGCAAAAACATCCCCGATGCGCTGCGTTATGCCTATAACGCGGCAGGCGAAAATGATAGAATTACCGCCTTCGGATCGTTCTATACGGTGGCGGAAGTGATGGCCGCAAAAGGGCTGTCCATCCCAGGATAAGAAATCAAGGTTCCCTTAAAGCGAGAACAAAGCATGGCAAAACAGCAGACGGAAGATGAACTGAATCTCAGGCGCAAAGCGCGCCGCCGTTTGATCGGTGCAATTGCGCTCACATTGGCGGTGGTGGTGATATTGCCGATGGTGCTGGACAGTGAACCAAAGTCTACCGGTAACGACATTGACTTGAGCATTCCCGACCCGGATAAAGCCGGCGCGTTTGTTCCCGGTGCAGCCTTCCCGGAAGTGAAGCCGCCATCATCCAGTTCAACTGGCTCGACACCTGCTGTCAGCGGGCCCGACAAGGGCAAGCCGGTTGTTGTCCAGAGCCAGTCCAACAAGGCGAAACCTGGCAAGGTGAAATCGCCCCTCCAGAAATCTGCAGAAACCCGGAGCACCGGAAAGCAGGCTAGCACCGAAGGTTATGTCGCGCAGATTGGGGCATATGCAAACGCGGATACCGCCCAGCAGGAATTCAAAAAACTGAAGCAATGGGGTTTTAGGGCTTATACCGAAAAAGTCGGCGGTAATGTACGGGTGCGCGTCGGCCCTTACACGGATCGCGACAAGGCTGAGCAAGTAGGTCATCTATTGGAAAAACATGGATATCATCCGGTGATCGTCAGCAGCAAATGAACGGACTGGATTTTGTCGTCATCGGGATATTGCTGCTTTCCATGTTGCTCGGTTTGTGGCGCGGTCTGCTTTACGAGGTATTGTCGCTGTTGGGTTGGCCGATAGCGATTATTTTAAGCAAGATATCCGCCACCAGCGTCGCCCCGCTGATACCGATCGCACAAGAAGAGATGCGTGTCACGGCGGCCTATGCACTGGTGTTTGTTGCCGCATTGATTGCGTGGGGTGTAGTGGCCAGATTGATCGCAAAACTGCTGAAGGCGATAGGGTCCGACTGGGCTGACAGGGGG
>CAZCKZ010000358.1:0-1770 GCA_964499395.1 uncultured Gallionella sp.
TGTTTCGCCCAGCAGCCGATGGCTCTCGGGGATGTGCTGTCCCTGCTCCTGCAAAATATTGGCCAGCAGATAATGGTGTGAAGGATTCATTTTATCGGCGGCGATCGCCTTTTCGCACCATTCCAGCGCCTCGCCGAGCCGGCCCTGATTGGCACAACTGCGTGCGATGAGTGATGGTGCCGTCTCGGGCTCTTCCGTTTGTGGAACGAGTGGCCGGTCTGCATGCGACGCATGGATTGCAGCTGTCACAGCATCGGGTTCTGTCTGAGCGACCGGCAACGGCGAAGGCGCGGCCTCTGTTTCCCTGAACGACTGCAATAACTGATGTTCGCTGACGTGTGACTCTGGTTTCCGCACTTTGGATTCTGCATTGACCGTCTTACGGTACAGCACAGCCCCCGGAAACTCGACCGGGGCAAACGAGGAAAGCAATCTGTTCGATGCTTCCGATGGACTGACAATCATCCACCCGCCGTCTACCAGCGCACGGTGGAAATTGCCGGCAACCTGTTTTGCCCGCTGCGCGGTGAAATACATCAGCACATTGCGGCAAAAGATCAAGTCCATCGCGCCGGTGTTATTCGACAGCGATGGATACACATCATCGGCAAAATTGAGATAGGAAAATGTCACCATTTTCCTGATACGCGGAAGTATTTCCAGGCGCCCGTCTGCCCCTTTGGTGAAATACCGTTCGCGGAGCCAGCCGGGCGCATCACGAAACGACCATTCGCCGTACACGCCCAGTGCCGCCTTGCGCAGAAATTTCGGATTGAAGTCCGTCGCCAGAATAGTGACGTGCCATTCCTTCAGATCGGGAATGAGTCGGTCGAGCAGAATCGCGATGGTATAGGCTTCTTCACCCGTGCAACAGCCCGCACTCCAGATACGCAAACGCCGCTGCTCATTCTGGCGGCGTGCCTGCAACAGCGGCGGAAGAATATGTTCTTCCAGAATCCCCAAATTCTGCTTTTCCCTGAAGAAATAAGTTTCTCCGACGCTCAGATGGGTGGCGAGAATCTCGTTCATGTGGCGTGTCAGCGGGGCTGACAACAACCAGTGCGCGCATGATTCACGATCCGGGAAATTGAAATCCGGCGCCGCCGCCGCGATTCCCCGTTCGAGATCGCCCCAGCGCTCTTCCGGGAAGTTCAAACCCGTCTGCTCGGCCACAAGTTCGCTCAGTCGTGACAACAATGAAGAGGAAAGTGTGGGGCGCATGTTTTTCCTCAGGAGATTTCCATCGCCTGATCCAGAGAACTTTCTTCTTCCAGCGAAAGAAATCTGTCCAGGTCGTGGATCAGGATCAAGCCGTCTCCCCGTTTTACCACCCCTTCCGCATATTCAACCCCGGGGAGGATGTTTTCTGTTTCGATCAGACGCTGCGCGAAACCGGCGATGACATCATGTACTGCGTCCGCCACCAGCGCTACGGGCCGCCGCGAGGTATGTGCGACAAGCAGTTGATCGGTCAGAGCAATCTTCTTCTCCGGCAAACTGAAACGCCGGCGCATATTGATGACCGGGATGACCCGGCCCTGAAAATTGACTACACCGAGAACGATGTCCGGTGCTTTGGGCAGCGGTGTGATCTCCACCATGCGCACTACCCTGTCCACCGCGTGCAACGGCAGGGCGTAGTGCTGACGATCCAGGGCAAAAACGATGAGGTGATCGGGTTTCTTCATCAAGGACTCGGAGGGTTAGTCCGAGTATGACCAATAAGCGGGTGGAATAGCGCTACCCCTTGCGCTATTCGTCACACCGCCC
>CAZCKZ010000359.1:0-1770 GCA_964499395.1 uncultured Gallionella sp.
CTTCTTCGGAACCGGGGTTGTTCAGCACGGTTGCGTCCCGCTCCGCGCGCGCCCCCAGGTGCAGCAACAGGGTCGCATCGCCGCCGTCATCCAGGATCATGTTGGAATAGTCACCATCCGCCCATTCAAAAATGCGGTGGGTATAGTCCCAGTATTCGCTCAGGCTTTCGCCCTTGACCGCAAACACCGGCGTGCCGGTGGCCGCGATCGCAGCGGCGGCATGATCCTGTGTGGAGTAAATGTTGCACGATGCCCAGCGCACTTCTGCACCGAGCGTTTTCAATGTCTCGATCAGCACGCCGGTCTGGATGGTCATGTGCAGCGAACCGGCAATGCGCGCACCTTTCAGCGGCTGGGTGTTGGAAAATTCCTTGCGAATCGCCATCAGGCCGGGCATTTCGATTTCGGCAATGGCGAGTTCCTTGCGTCCCCATGCAGCCAGGGACATATCGGCGACTTTACAATCGGTGAAGTTTTTTTCAGTAGCGTTCATGCGTTGCTCCATTCATAAGTGGTTAATGAATGGGTGCGGTTGCATCGTTGAACCACTGGCTCCGAGCCTGACGGGGGACTGTAGACAGCCCCGCTGCAGCACCCCTCGGAGGGTGGTATAAATTTGTTTTGTGGGCGAGCTGCTGTGTCGCGTGCCCGCTCCGCATGCTTTGCATCTCCGTGTCCAGCCTGCCATCCCGCAAAACAAATTTCAGAGGTATTTATCACAAACTGATTTATTTGCCGGCGTCCTCGCGCAATGCGGCAGCACGATCGGTGGCTTCCCAGGTAAAGTCCGGTTCTTCGCGTCCAAAGTGACCGTAGGCTGCGGTGTTCTGGTAAATCGGGCGCAACAGATCGAGCATCTGCACGATGCCTTTGGGACGCAGGTCGAAGTGTCGCTGCACCAGCTCGGTCAGTTTTTCATTGGAAAGCTTTCCGGTCCCGTAAGTGTCCACCATGATACTGGTCGGTTTGGCCACGCCGATCGCATAGGATATCTGCACCAGACACCTGGTCGCCAATCCGGCAGCGACGATATTCTTCGCGACATAACGGCTGGCATACGCGGCGGAACGGTCCACCTTGGACGGATCCTTGCCGGAAAAAGCCCCGCCGCCGTGAGGCGCTGCGCCGCCGTAGGTATCGACGATGATCTTGCGCCCGGTCAGTCCGCAATCACCCTGCGGGCCGCCGATGACAAAGCGTCCGGTCGGGTTGACCAGGAAGTTGATGTTGCCCTTGACCAGTTCCTTGGGCAGTATCGGTTTGATGATCTCCTCGATCGCCGCTTCGCGTATCTGTTCCAGTGTCATTTCCGGCGCGTGCTGGGTCGAGAGCACCACGGTATCGATCGAATGCGGTTTGCCGTCCAGATAGCGAATCGTCACCTGGGATTTCGCATCCGGGCGCAGCCACGGCAAACGCCCGTCGCGGCGCAACTCAGCCTGGCGCTCCACCACGCGGTGCGCCAGATAGATAGCCAGCGGCATCAGTGTCGGCGTTTCATCGCAGGCATAGCCGAACATCAATCCCTGGTCGCCCGCTCCCTGGTTGAGGTAATCATCGGATGCGCGATCCACGCCCTGCGCGATATCCGGGCTTTGCTTGTCATAGGCGACCAGCACCGCGCAACCCTTGTAGTCGATGCCGTATTCGGTGTTGTCGTAGCCGATGCGCTTGATGGTATTGCGCGCCACCGTGATGTAGTCCACGTTCGCGGTGGTGGTGATCTCGCCCGCCAGAACCACCAGCCCGGTATTGGTCAGCGTCTCGGCA
>CAZCKZ010000360.1:0-1767 GCA_964499395.1 uncultured Gallionella sp.
TTCACGACGGGCTGTTGGTGGGCTTTGCGCTGCTGCTGTTGTACGGGACACTGAGATGAGGATTGCACTGGGCGTTGAGTATAACGGCTCTGCGTTTTTTGGCTGGCAGAGCCAGTCGGAAGGACAGACCGTGCAGGACACGTTGCAGCGCGCCTTGAGCCAGATTGCAGGTGAACAAGCCCTCTCCGAGCAAATTTCCGTCATCGCTGCGGGTCGTACCGACACCGGCGTGCACGCCCTCGAGCAGGTGGTTCATTTCGACACCCAGGCCGAACGTCCGCTGACCGCATGGGTGCGCGGCGTAAATTCATTGCTTCCTGACAGCGTCGCGGTGCGCTGGGCGCATCCGGTTCCGGATGAGTTTCATGCGCGTTTTTCCGCGCATGGCCGCAGTTATCGCTACCTGTTGATCAATCGAGCCGTGCGTCCTGCCATCCAGTCGGGCAAGGCGGGCTGGTTTCACGCCCCGCTGGATATCACCTTGATGCAGGCCGCCGCGCAATGTTTGTTGGGTGAACATGATTTCAGCGCATTCCGTGCTTCGCAATGCCAGGCCAAATCGCCGGTCAAGCACCTACACCAGCTGGATATTCGCAGGCAGGGCGAGATGCTGATCTTTGATGTGAGTGCCAATGCATTTTTGCATCACATGGTGCGCAATATGGTGGGATGTCTGGTGTATGTGGGCAAGGGAAAATATCCGCCGGCCTGGCTGGCCGAGGTATTGAACGGCCGCGAGCGCAGTCTCGCCGCACCGACCTTCGCGCCGGATGGTCTGTATCTGCGCAGGATTGCTTATGATGTCAAATGGAAGCTGCCGCAGGCGCCAGATTGACGGCTTCGAACGTTGTAAATACATCCGATTGTCAGGCTGTCAGCTTGCTTCGTCGAATCGGTTGCCGTAGCGATTGTAAAAGGCCCTGAGTACGAAGGGTGGCAACAGTGTCGTGAGGGCAATCACGATTATCGTTGCGGCATATACATTGTCAACCAGGATGCCGTTTACACGTCCCAGTTCGGCAAAGATCAGGCCGACTTCGCCGCGCGGCACCATGGAAATCCCGATTGTCCAGCGTACATGCATGGGCTCACGCAACAACAAAGAGCCGGCAATCTTTCCGGCAACCGCGACCAGGAACAAGCTGCCTGCAAAGGCGTAAACGAAAATCGCGTTCCAATCGACCTGCCTGAGGTTGAGGGACAAACCGACGACCACGAAAAAGATCGGGGTGAACAAATTGATGATCGGCATCATCTGCTTTGTCACCTGTTCGTTGAAGCCGGGATTGCCGTGCATTGCCATGCCGAACGGAAGAAAGAACCGGCGCGATAATGCCAGGCCGGCTGCGAACCCGCCCAGCAGTTCTGGCGCACCGATGGCATGCGCGAGCCAGGCAAAAAACAATACCAGCGATACGATCGAGGTGGGAATGAGTCCCGGCAGATCGCTGGCCCGGTCGAAGTGCTGGATGATCGCCGACATCAATTTTGCAACAACAGGGGCGAGCAGGAAGAACACCACGACAAACAACAGGACTTTTCCGCTTTCCGTGAAGTTGATGTTGCCGCTTACCGAGAATTCATACAGCAACGCAAGCAACAGGATACCCAGAATATCATCGATTACCGCGGCGCCCAGAATGACCTGGGCTTCATGACTATGCTGGCGATTCAGATCTGAAAGTACGCGCAGCGTAATACCGATACTGGTGGCAGTAATGGTGCCTGCAACAAAGAGGGAAACGATCATTTCCAGCCCGAACCCCC
>CAZCKZ010000361.1:0-1738 GCA_964499395.1 uncultured Gallionella sp.
GTCTGCGTCACCGGCGTGGAATTGGCAGAAGAAGATGGCCTGGATCTCGACGCGGGATGAGTAATCGGGTGGCGTCAACAACAGGGCAGGCTGAATAGGATTGGTGTCATCCTGGCGCGTGCCCGGGACAGTCGGTGCGCTACCAAGCGGGCCCGCCCATATGCAGCCGCAGATGCACATAGTCATAGAGGTCGCTGAGCATGAAGTGCCGGTTCTGGGGGTTGCGCAAGTGAGCGACCGTACCCCTGTCGCCGGCAAGATAACGTTGCGCCGTGACGCGAAACTCCTGGGGCATGCTCAAGTTGAAGGGCGATGGCTGCATCAATAAGTGGCAGATCTGATCGAACAGCAGCCGGTAGCGTTCGTCCTCGGGCTCGAGATAAGCGGGGCCGAAATCCTTGCCATACGCCGCAAACAGTTCCAGATAGTCTTGCGCTGCGGGTTTGTCCATGCTGCTCTCGATTCGTTACCTGCTGCTCGCCACGGCGAAGCAATGTTAAAACGTCAATTCGATCCTGGACCGCTCGCGGTCCTGACCATTTAAGGGGCAAAAGCCATGCCATCCGATGAACGCGCCAGGGCCGCAGTGGCGGCCAATCCATTTCCCGCCAATCCCTGGGTGCAGATCAGCGGCGATGCCATCATCATCAAGGCCGGCTATAGCGAAACCCTGCAACGCATGTTGCGTTGGGTGCCGAAAGCCCAATGGCGCGCGGACCTGCGCTGCTGGAGCGTGCCCCTGGCCGGTGCCGAACTGGTCCGTTCGGTATTGCCCGAGATCTCGCGTCTGGCCGAGGCGATGCAAGAGACGCCTTGCACCCCCTCGTCCGCTCAGACTGGCGCGGGAGAGGACCCGGTCGATGCGAGGGCACGCACATGGTTTCGCGATGCCGCCCGCCTGCTCTTCGGCAGCGACTGGCAGCGGGAAACCGCACGTGCCTTAGGCCGCGACGAGGCGGCGCTCGCGTGCTGGCTGGTCGGTGAAGGCGTGGCCGAGGCCGCGCCCGATCAACTCCTGGAGGAAATGCTGGCGCTGATGCGCCGGCGCGCGGCGGAGATTGGCAGCGCCGCCGATACGCTGGCGGAGCGGATCGCCCGGCGCACGCGGGAAGCCACATGACCCGTATCGCGGAAGCGGCATCGCCCGCGGTGCAGGCCGTCCCCCCTTCGCGGCTTGGCGCGATAATTGCCCGAGCAAACTCGATCAACCCCTTGCAGGAGTCCGAAACATGTCAACCCTGACAATCACCGAAGAGAACTTCAATCAAGTCATCGAAGACCATCCGATCCTGGTGCTCGATTTCTGGGCCACCTGGTGCGGGCCGTGCAAGAGTTTCGCGCCGGTGTTCGAAGCCGCCGCCGCCAAGCACAGGGAGATCACTTTCGGCAAGATCGATACCGACGCGGAGCAAGGACTCGCCCATGCCTTCAGCATACGTACCGTGCCGACGCTGATGGTCATCCGTGAAAAGGTTATGGTGGTGCGCGAAAGCGGCGCATTGCCGGCTGGCGCGCTTGAGCAGGTGATCGAACATGTGCGGTTGCTGGATATGGACGACGTGCGCAACGAACTTGCCGCTCTGGAGGGCGATGCGGATGCCATCGTCCACTAGGTCCGCCGCGCAGCGGCTAAATCGAGCGGACCTGATCCGGTTTGGCGATGAATTCGAAGCGGTCGGTCCGGTCGAACACTTCGGCAGGGATGTCGAAGACGAAGCGGTTGTCGTACCAGAAACGC
>CAZCKZ010000362.1:0-1736 GCA_964499395.1 uncultured Gallionella sp.
TGGTCTGGATGTCCTGCCCCAGGATGTGTACATTGCCGCCGCTGGCATTGTCCAACCCGCCGAGCAGATGCAACAGCGTGCTCTTCCCCGAGCCCGATGCACCGACGATTGCGATGCGTTCGCCGCGTTGCACGTCCAGGTTGACGCCTTTGAGCACCGGCACATCCACCATGCCCAGCGTGAATGTCTTGCTCAGATTGCGGCAGGAAATAACAGTTCCCGTATCCGGCATGCTTGATACCGCATCCTTGCTATTCATAGCGCAGCGCCTCCGCCGGTTGCGTTTGCGAAGCCCGATAGCTGGGGTAGATTGTGGCGAGCAGGCTGATCAGGAAGGAAACGCCGGTGACCACGATCACTTCGTGGTAGCGCAGATCGGAAGGCAATTCGCTGATGTAGTAGACATCCTTGGCAAGGAAATGCACGCCGAACAGGTGCTCGATGAACGGAACGACCACATCCAGGTTCAGTGCCAGCACAACGCCGCTGATTGCGCCGAGCAGGGTGCCGATCACGCCGATCACCACACCCTGCACGATGAAAATTTTCATGATGCTGCGCGGCGATGCGCCCAGCGTGCGCAGGATCGCTATATCGGCCTGCTTGTCGGTGACCGCCATCACCAGCGTGGAAACGATATTGAACGCGGCCACCGCGACGATCAGCGACAGGATGATGAACATCATCCGTTTTTCCATCTGCACAGCACGGAAGTAGTTGCTGTTCTGGTGCGTCCAGTCGTTGGCGTAAAGATTGTCGGGCAACTGGCGCTGTATTTCGCTGGCAACCTGCGGTGCGAGATCGATATCGCGCAGCTTGGCGCTGATGCCGGTCACCGCATCGCCCATCTGGAACAGTTTTTGCGCGTCGCTGATGTTGATCAGCGCAAGGTTGTCGTCGTAGGGCGCCATGCCGATCTCGAAGATGCCCACCACGCGAAATTGTTTGAGCCTGGGCATCATTCCGGCGGGCGTGATCAGGCCCTGCGGGGCGATCAGCATGATCTTCTGGCCGAGCTGCACGCCGAGCGCGCGCGCCAGATCGACGCCGAGCACGATGCCGAATTCGCCGCTGCGCAAATCCGCCAATGCGCCGGACTTGATCTTGTTGGACAGTTCGGTGACCGCGGTCTCTTTTGCCGGGTCGATGCCGCGCACCATCACGCCTTGCACGTTCTGCCCGAATGACAGCATGCCTTGTCCGCCGACATAGGGCGCGGCAGCCGATACCTGGGGATTCTGAATGACCTTGTCGAATACGGCGCGCCAGTCATTCAGCCGTCCGCCATCCGCAACCACCTCCAGAGGCGGTGTGGCGCCCAGCATGCGCGTGCGGATCTCTTTCTGGAAGCCGTTCATCACCGACAGCACGACGATCAACGCCATCACGCCCAGCCCCATGCCCAGCATGGAAATCAGCGAAATGAAGGAGATGAAATGGTTGCGCCGCTTGGCTCGGGTGTAGCGCAGGCCGATGAATAATTCGTAAGGTTGCAAGGCAGATGGGTGATCAGGTTTTAACAAGTGACAGTTTGCCACAAAGCAGCAGGGCTATGGCGGTAAAACCTCATTGCAGGAACTAATGTACCGTAAAAGCCAGTTCAGCTACCCTTGCATAAATGGCTGGGAAGCCACGCTGCGATGCCCGGCACGATGGTGCTGTTAATGAACAGGTTGAGCCAGTTTTGGATGTGTGCAGCCCATTTCCATAAGCACGGCCATACTTTTTTGATCCGG
>CAZCKZ010000363.1:0-1731 GCA_964499395.1 uncultured Gallionella sp.
CGTCCCATTTGCTTTCCTCAACTGCTTGCTGGCGCAGCGCGCCGGTTATTCGTTCCCACGCAGCGCGTGGGAACGAGGTGGAACGGCAGGAATACTTTAAGCTTCACTCTCGGCCCCCTGCACAATTTTCGCCGTGTCTTTTGCCTGTTCGTCTTTCATTTTCTGCTTCGCCTCGTCAATGGAGCCGATCATGTACAGCGCGCTCTCCGGCATATCCCTGAATTCGTCGCGCAGGATGCGCTCACACCCGTCGAGCGCGTCCTTGAGGCTGACGAGTTTTCCCTTGATGCCGCTGAATTGTTCGGTGGTGAAGAACGGCTGGGTGAGGAAGCGCTCCAGCCGCCGCGCACGCGCGACCACGGCGCGATCTGAATTCGACAATTGTTCCATGCCGAGCATCGCGATGATGTCCTTGAGTTCGGCATACTGCGCGAGCGTGCTCCTGATTTCCTGCGCCAGCAGATAATGGCGCTCGCCGACGACGCCGGGCGTGGCCATTTTGGAACTGGATTGCAGCGGGTCGATGGCCGGGTACAACCCCTCGCTGGCCCGCTTGCGCGACAGTACGATGGATGCGGACAGGTGCGAGAAAGTGTGCACCGCGGCCGGATCGGTGAAATCGTCCGCCGGCACATACACCGCCTGGATCGACGTAATCGCGCCGGTGTCGGTATTGGCGATGCGCTCCTCGAGCCCGGACAACTCGGTGCCCATGGTCGGCTGATACCCCAGACGTGACGGCATCTGCCCCATCAAGCCGGATATCTCGGAACCGGCCTGTATGAAACGAAAGATGTTGTCGATCAGCAGCAGCACGTCGCGATGTTCGTCGTCGCGGAAATATTCCGCCATGGTCAGTGCCGCGTGGCCCACGCGAAAGCGGCTGCCGGGCGGCTCGTTCATCTGCCCGAACACCATCACCATATTCGGCAGCACGCCGGCCTCCTTCATGTCGCGGTACAGCTCCTCGCCCTCGCGGCAGCGTTCGCCGATGCCGCAGAAGATACTCACGCCTTCGTGATGCCCGATCATGTTATGGATCATTTCGGTAAGCAGCACGGTCTTGCCCACCCCTGCGCCGCCGAACAGGCCGGCCTTGCCACCCCGCTCCAGCGGAGACAGCACATCGATGACCTTGATGCCGGTTTCAAATATCTCTGATTTGGTGGAACGCCTCGCCAGGGATGGCGGGGCACGATGCACGGTGCGCCATTCGACATCGGCTGGTGCAGGCTGGCGGTCGATGGCATTGCCGAAAACATCGAACATGCGCGAGAGTATGTTACTGCCGACGGGCGCTTTCAACGGCCCGCCGCTATCTTCCACCGGCATGCCGCGAGACAGTCCTTCCGTGGGCGTCAGCGCAATCCCGCGCACCCGGTGTGCGTCGAGTTGCGACAGTACTTCGATGGCGACGCACCCGTCCTTGCCAGTATGCAACAACGAGTATATTGGCGGCAGATATTCGTCGAAACGGATATCCACGACACTGCCGCGCACCGAAACAATTACACCGACGTTGGCCAAGCTGGATTGACTGTTCATATTTTCCCTGGAAGCACTCTTGCATTCAGAACTTGTTCTACTAATGTATTCCTTTTCTGCATTTTATGCTCACGCCTGTTCCGGATGCCTGCCAGGTCTCCTGGTACTTCTAACTTTTTTCTTGCGCGCCCGGCTTTTCCAACGAGGCACGCCCATCGACGCGTTCTGCTGGCGTACTTTGCTCAG
>CAZCKZ010000364.1:0-1707 GCA_964499395.1 uncultured Gallionella sp.
GATATGTCTCGGTCATTGCGCTCCGTGCGCCTTGCTCTCGAATCGCTCGCTACGATTTCTGGAGGTTTTCAAATGCTGGCAATCATAGGCGGGCGAGGCCTGGCCCAGTTGGCGAATCTCGAGATCACCCACCAGCAGGTGATGCGCACACCTTATGGCGAGCCGTCCGGCGCATTCCTGTTCGGGACGTTGAACCAGCATGATGTGATCTTTCTGGCACGCCACGGTTACGGCCACACCATCCCGCCGCATCTGGTCAACTATCGCGCCAATCTCTGGGCGCTGCGCGAACACGGAGCCAGCAAAATCATTTCGGTGGCGACCGTGGGCGGCATCCGCCCCGATCTCAAGCCCGGCGTGATCGTCGTGCCTGATCAGATCATGGATTACACGCATGGCCGCGATTCGACTTTTTTTGAGGCGCGCGACAAGCCGTTCATCAATACCGACTTTACCCTTCCGTATAGCACCCGGTTGCGCAGCCACATTTTGCGCAGCGCGCAAGCCGCACAACAGCCGTGCGTGGATGGCGGCGTGTATGCGGCCACGCAAGGGCCGCGCCTGGACAGTATTGCCGAAATCAACCGTTTTGAACGCGACGGGGCAGACATGGTGGGCATGACCGGGATGCCGGAAACCGCACTGGCCAAGGAACTGGAACTCGACTATGCGACTATTGCCGTAGTGGCGAACTATGCGGCGGGGCGCGGCGACAGCGCTACCGGCATCAACATCGAAACCGTGAACGCCACCGCCAGTGCCGCGATGGTGCGGGTCCGCGGCATTCTGGAATGCGTGGTGAACAATGGCGATTAAAACTGTGTTACGCATGGGCGATGCGCGCCTGTGGCAGCGTTCCGAGCCGGTCGGCCGCTTCGACACACCGGAGCTGCACCAGCTGCTTGCGGACATGCGCGACACCATGCATGCCTTGAACGGCGCCGGTCTGGCGGCTCCGCAGATCGGCGTCGGCCTGCGCGTGGTGATCTTCGGCGTGCAGCGCAACGCCCGTTATCCCGACGCGGAAGGGGTGCCGGAGACGGTGCTGATCAATCCGTTCATCACCCCGCTGGGTGAGGCGATGGAAGAAGACTGGGAAGGCTGTTTGAGCGTGCCCGGACTGCGCGGTATGGTGCCGCGCCATGCGCAGATCCGGTATCAGGGGCGGGATGAATACGGGGCATTGATCGACCGCACCGTCAGCGGGTTCCATGCCCGCGTGGTGCAGCACGAGTGTGATCATATCGACGGAATCCTGTATCCGATGCGCATCAGGGATATGACGAAATTCGGCTACAACCAGGAACTGTTTCCCGGACGGGAATTGCAGGACGAATAGTGGCGATCCCGCGAAGGGAGAGCCCCGGCCTTCTTTGTTGTTTCAAGATTTCCCCGATGCCTTTCATGACCGGCTATTTGTACTTCAACTCCGCCATACCGATGCAGTTCATTGAGCACAGAGCAATGCAGGGACAAGAACAATGATTCTGACTTTACTGATGATAGCCGGGATTCTGTTTCTGGCACTGCAGCTTGAAGACAAGCTCGGGATACCTTCGCCGCTCGGTTTGATCGGGCTCTCGTTTTTGGTGCATTTCGGCTTCCAGCAAGTGCCGGTGCTGACCGTAGACGCGGAGCAATTTGCTTCCCTGGTGGTTTTTCTGTTGCCTATCCTGCTCATTTCGGATTCGCTGGAATTAAGAGTGG
>CAZCKZ010000365.1:0-1707 GCA_964499395.1 uncultured Gallionella sp.
GGGAAGCTACTTTTGCATTGAGCTTGCGCAACAACTCTTCCAGATCAGGCGGGCCGCCGTTGTTCTTATTGCCCCATTGCGGATCATTCAATCCCATATTCGTCACTCACTCGCTTGGTTAATTTATGCGCAACTGCTTCGGAAGCCTGGCGCATGGCCTTGGCTTCCCTCAAGGCAAGCCGCAATTCATCCAGACCCGCACCGCTTTTGGCACTCAGGAAAACGAGTGCAATTCTACCATAATCGTCGCGCTGCACGCTGGGCGGCAGGTCCTGAAGATCGATCTTGTTGAATACCAGAACCTGCGGAATATCCGCGGCACCGATCTCGCTCAACACTTTGTTCACTTCGGCGATCTGATCCTCGCGGTTGGCATTATTGGCATCCACCACATGCAGCAACAAATCGGCCTGCATCGTTTCTTCGAGTGTGCTGCGGAACGCGGCAACCAGGGAGTGTGGCAGATGGCGAATGAAACCCACCGTGTCGGACACCACAATCTCTCCCGTCTCTTCGGTAAACATGCGGCGCGAAGTGGTATCCAGCGTGGCAAACAACTGGTCGGCCACATACACGCTGGCGCGGGTCAGCCTGTTAAACAGCGTGGATTTCCCGGCATTGGTATAACCGACGATGGATACCGACAGCACATCGTGGCGATTGCGCGCACGGCGCTGCACAGCACGATGACGCTTGAGCTTTTCCAGGCGCTCTTTCAGCAGATGAATTCGCTTATCCAGCTTGCGTCTGTCCAGCTCCAGCATGGTTTCTCCAGGACCCCGCGCGCCAACAGCGTGTTTCTGCTGCCCCATGTCCTGATTCATACCGACCAGGTGCGTTGCGAGATATTCGAGTTGCGCCAGCTCCACCTGAACCTTGCCCTCATGGCTTTGCGCGCGCTGCGCAAAAATATCCAGGATCAGCATGGTCCGGTCGATCACGCGCGTATTCAGTTTGGCGGTCAGATTTCGCATCTGCGCGGGCGAAAGGTCATGATTGAAAATCACCAGCGGGACGTCCAGTTGCTCCACGAGCCCGGCAATTTCCTGCACCTTGCCTCTACCGGCGAACAATGCTGCATCCGGTCTTTGCCGCCTGGCTTCGACAATAGCCAAAACACGCACACCAGCGGTTTCGGCCAGCAATCGTAATTCTGTCAGGCTTTCACTGTGATCGTTTTCGCCAAAATCAATACTGACTAATATTGCGTCTTCCAAGCCGGCCGGCTGTTGCTGCATTACTCAGCGTCGTCGTGGGCAATACTGACCGCGCGCGCAGGAACAATAGTCGAAATAGCGTGTTTATATACCATCTGGGTGATTGTGTTCTTCAGCAACACCACATATTGATCAAACGACTCGATCTGGCCTTGCAACTTGATGCCATTCACCAAATAAATAGCAACCTGCACATGTTCCTTGCGCAGCATATTGAGAAACGGGTCTTGCAGTTGCTGTCCTTTTTCACTCATGTTTTTGCTCTTATAGTTAGGAACGGGCTAGCACTTTACTGGATTCCGGGGCGGCTGTGAACCTGTTTACCGGGAAATCAAAGTGATGACACCAAATTATTCCGGATCGGGACATAATATAAAACAAGACATGGCTGAAACATCGTCGCTTTGCCTGCCAAAATTTGCTGTTTTATATTTCCAACAGCTATTTGAATGTAACAAATAAGTATTTCACAGATATAATTACAGGTGAT
>CAZCKZ010000366.1:0-1688 GCA_964499395.1 uncultured Gallionella sp.
AAACAGTTCCAGGATGACACGATGGAAATGAAGAAGATCAATTCGGGCAAGTTGCGCGCGATCGGCTACGATAAACGTGCCCGCTTGCTGCAGGTACAACTCGACGACGGCAGCATGCTGCAGTACAGCGGCGTGGGCGAGGAAGCCTGGCGCCGCCTCAGCAACTCGGGGGCGGCCTGGAGTTTCTATCGCGACAACATCGAGGAAGAATTCACCGCGAAGCGCGTTTCCGGCAGCGCCTCCGCAAGCAAAAACCCGCTCGACGAATTGTTCCGCAAACCTTAAGCACGACCTGTTCGCGATTCGTTAGTTTCTTTCTCTATAAGGAGACAAACTTGAACACTGATCCGATTGCGCAATTCAAATCCAAACAACGCGAAACCTGGACGCTGGGCAATTTCGGCGAAATGGCGGTCTTCACGACGCCCGTGGCCGGACATCTGGTCCGTTTTGCCAAGGTGGCGGGCGGCCAGGCGGTGCTGGATGTCGGAACCGGGACGGGTGTGGTTGCGATCACGGCGCGCAATCTGGGCGCCAGGGTGACCGGACTCGACCTGACCCCTGCGCTGCTCGCGCAGGCCAGGGAAAGCGCCGCGGTGGCCGGACATGACGATATCGCCTGGCATGAAGGGGATGCCGAGGCGCTGCCATTTCCGGATGCTTCATTCGATGTCGTGCTGAGCCAGTTCGGGCACATGTTCGCGCCGCGGCACGATGTTGTGGTGAGCGAGATGCTGCGCGTGCTGAAACCCGGCGGCACCATTGCGTTCGCCACCTGGCCCGGCGAGCAGTTGATCGGCCGCATGTTCAGCCTGAATGCAAAATATGTCCCGCCGCCGCCTGGCATTGTTTCGCCGGTGCAGTGGGGCGATGTCAATATCGTGCGGCAACGCCTGGGGGACAGCGTGAAACGCCTGCACGCCGAACGCGGCATCATGGGCATCCCGGCGCTCAGCCCCCGGCATTTGCGTCTGTTCCTGGAAGCCAAGACGGGCCCGTTCATCCAGACGGTGAAGGCTTTGCAGCATGACCCCGCAAGGCTCGAATCGTGGCGGAATGAAATGGACGAAATGCTGGGCGAATACCTGCAGGACAATGTCGTCCGTCACGAGTACCTGCTGATACGGGCGATCAAGGCCTGACAGCGAAATCTGTGCTGCCTGATGAAGGTGCTGGAAGATTGAAGTAACGCAAATGAAGCCGCATCACCCTGGCCACGTGGAGCAAGAACGATGCGCCAATCAAACATATTGCCGGTACTACCCGGCAGCCGATCCCCCGGCAATGTTGCCCAATTTCAGCCGGACAACCGAAATAGCTTTATCCATTTTTTTAAATCTCTTGATCCCGAACCACATGGTTACGAGCCCGAATGGGAGACAAACAAATCCGATGACCGTAAACCATACCTCGTGCGAGAAATGGATAATTGATAAGCCGGCAATGAACAAAGCTACGCCTGACCGCAGGTACGACAAGAGTGTGCGCTCGTTTGCCAACAGGGTACGGTCTATAGCCAACTGGTCCCTCAGGATCAGATCTGCACTGTCGAATTGTGAATAAGGATTGTTTCCCATCTTTAAATTTGCTCCTGGCCTTTTTTATTGTTGTTAAACACAAATATCAAATTGCATGCAGACATTTTGAGTGTTGCCGAATATCCATACCGGTAAACAGCTCAGGCGACG
>CAZCKZ010000367.1:0-1649 GCA_964499395.1 uncultured Gallionella sp.
AGGAATTCGGCACCGGGGTAGTGAAAGTCACACCTGCGCATGACTTCAACGACTATGCGGTTGGACAACGCCACAAGCTGGCGATGATTTCCATCCTCACGCTGGATGCCAAAATCAACGAACACGCACCCAAACAATATCAAGGCACGGATCGCTTCGACGCACGCAAACAGATCGTCGCCGACCTCAATGCAGCCGGTTTACTGGAAAAAACTGACAAGCACAAACTCAAGGTTCCGCGCGGCGACCGCACCCACGTAATCATCGAGCCCATGCTCACCGACCAGTGGTTTGTCGCAATGAGCGAGCCGGGTAAAGAAGGAAAGAGCATCACCATGCAGGCGCTCGAGTGTGTCGCATCCGGCGAGATCAAGTTTCACCCGGAGAACTGGGTGAATACCTACAATCAGTGGCTGAACAACATCCAGGACTGGTGCATCTCGCGGCAATTGTGGTGGGGGCATCAGATACCCGCATGGTACGGCGTGAACGGTGAGGTATTCGTCGCGCACGACGAAGCCGAGGCGCGTCATCTGGCCGACAAGGCAGGTTACGCCGGACAGCTTGATCGCGACGCCGATGTACTCGACACGTGGTTCTCATCTGCATTGTGGCCATTCTCTACGCTGGACTGGACTGGCGACAAAACCAGGGACTCGGAGAATTTGTTCCTGCAAAAATATCTTCCTTCTTCCGTGCTTGTCACCGGCTTCGATATCATCTTTTTCTGGGTAGCGCGCATGGTGATGATGACCAAACACATTACCGGCAAGATCCCGTTCAGGGATGTTTACGTGCACGGCCTGATCCGCGATGCGGAAGGCCAGAAGATGTCTAAGTCCAAGGGAAACGTGCTCGACCCGATTGACCTCATCGACGGTATTGGCGTCGGGGACCTGGTGAAAAAGCGCACCACCGGATTGATGAATCCGAAGGATGCCGAAAAAATCGAGAAGCGCACGCGCAAGGAATTTCCCAATGGGATTCCTGCGTTCGGCACGGATGCGCTGCGTTTCACGTTTGCTTCGCTGGCTTCGCCGGGACGCGACATCAAGTTTGACATGCAGCGCTGCGAGGGCTACCGCAACTTCTGCAACAAACTGTGGAACGCCACACGCTTCGTGCTGATGAACTGCGAGGGGCAGGACGTCGGGCTGGACGAATCGTTGCCGCTGGAATTTTCCGCAGCGGACAAATGGATGATCAGTGTGCTGCAACAGGCCGAAGCGGAAATGGCGCGGCACTTTACCGATTACCGTTTCGACATGGCCGCTCGCACGGTGTACGAACTGGTGTGGAATTCCTACTGCGACTGGTATGTGGAACTTGCCAAGGTGCAGATGACTGGCCCCAATTTAGCTCGGCAGCGTGCCACACGGCGCACGCTGGTTCGCGTCCTGGAAACCATCCTGCGTCTGGCACACCCGATCATTCCGTTCATCACCGAAGAATTGTGGCAAAGTGTCGCGCCGCTGGCCGGGAAGGTCCCCTCCCATGACAAGGGGAGGGCGGAGGGGGGGATTTCCATCATGTTGCAGGCTTATCCGGAATCTGACTCTGCCAGGATAGACACAACCGCGATGGAGCAGATCGCACTGCTGCAGGAAATCATCATCGCCTGCCGCAAACTGCGCAGCGAGATGAATCTT
>CAZCKZ010000368.1:0-1609 GCA_964499395.1 uncultured Gallionella sp.
GGGCAGCCACGACAAGGGGCGCGCGGTGAATATCCTGATGTCGCTCTACCGGAAACAATATGGTGCTGTTACAAGCATCGCGCTGGGCGACAGTCTGAACGACCTGCCCATGTTGATGGAAGCCGACCGGCCGGTGCTGGTCAGACATGCGGACGGCAGCTTCGATACGCGCATCAACGTGGCGGGGTTGCTGAAAACCCGCCTTCCCGGTCCGGCGGGCTGGAATGAAACCGTGCTTGACCTGCTGGCTGACGAATCCGAAGCGGGTTCGCCGTTGCACCGGCAGGAACTGGCCGGCATCTTTGACGCCGCACTGGCGGCGGTCGATCCCTACAGCGCGGTGCTCAATGCGGTACGGATAGAGCACGATCATTTGCTTGTTGCCGGGGAAACGTACCACCTTGCCGAATTCGAGCGCATCATCGTGGTCGGCGCGGGCAAGGCGACAGCGCGCATGGCCTTGGCGCTCGAAACGCTGATCGGCAACAAAATCGCGGCCGGACTGATCGTGGTCAAGGACGGGCATACCGCCCCGCTGACGATCATCGACCAGGTGGAAGCCGCCCACCCGGTGCCGAACCAGGCCGGCATCGCGGGCACGCAGCGCATCCTCGACATGGCGCGTGCCACCGATGAAAAGACACTGGTAATCGGCCTGATCTCGGGCGGCGCGTCGGCGCTGCTGATCGCGCCGGTCGAAGGCGTGACGCTGCAGGACAAGCAGGAAACGACCCGCCTGCTGCTGAATGCGGGTGCAAATATTTTCGAGCTGAACGCGGTGCGCAAACATCTGTCCAGGGTAAAAGGCGGAAGGCTCGCCGAAGCGGCCTTCCCGGCCCGGATGGTGACGCTGATCGTCTCGGACGTAATCGGCGATCCGCTCGACGTGATCGCGTCGGGACCGACTTCGCCGGACAACTCGACTTTTGCCGAGGCATGGGCGGTGATCGAAAAATTCGGCTTGCGTGAAAAACTGCCTGCCCGCGTCGCAGACTATCTGCAGCGCGGCATTGCCGGCAGGGTAGTGGAAACCGTGAAGGAAAATGATGAATGCATGGCGAAGACCCGCAACGTGATCGTCGCCGGGATAAGCCAGGCACTTTCCGCGGCGGAGCTGAAGTCGGCGCAACTCGGGTATGCATCAAGGATGATTTCCGATAGACTTCAGGGCGAGGCAGGCGATGCGGCAAGGTTACTGGCACAAGCTGCACGCGACGAACTCGCCGGCATGAAACCAAACGAGCGGCGTTGCCTGTTGTACGGCGGCGAGACCACCGTCACGGTGCACGGTAACGGCAAGGGTGGCAGAAATCAGGAGCTCGCGCTGGTATTCGGGCTTGAGATCGATGGCTTGCCCGGAGTAGCGATGCTGTCGGCAGGCACAGACGGCACAGACGGGCCAACCGATGCCGCCGGCGCAATGGTCGATGGTGACACGATCCCGCAGGCGAAGAGGCTGGGCATGGACCCGCTGCTCAACCTGGGAAACAACGATTCCTACGCATTCTTTCAGCAGCTCGATAGCGCATCAGGCACACACTGCCACCTCAAGACAGGACCGACCGGCACCAACGTGATGGACATACAGATCGTGCTGTTGAATACGGCC
>CAZCKZ010000369.1:0-1585 GCA_964499395.1 uncultured Gallionella sp.
ATGCGAGTTGCAATGGCTGGGCGGAATGGGAATCATCGTGCTGGCAGTGGCGATCCTGCCCCTGCTGGGTGTCGGCGGGCGCCAACTGTTCAAGGCCGAGACGCCGGGACCCATGAAGGACACCGCGTTGACTCCCCGCATCGCCGAGACGGCGCGCAATCTGTGGCTTGTATATTTGACCATCACCCTGGCCTGTATTGCGGCCTTGAAATGGGCGGGCATGAATTGGCTGGATGCGGTTTGCCATGCATTCTCGGCGATGGGGCTGGGCGGTTTCTCGACACATGATGCAAGCATCGGCTATTTCAATTCGCCATTGATAGAACTGGTGATGGTTGTATTCATGCTGTTCGCGGTGGTCAATTTTTCAACGCACTTTTTGGTATGGCGCAGCAAGTCGCTGAGAGTGTACATGCGCGATTCGGAAGCTGTGGCCTCACTTGGCCTGATTCTCGCCAGTTGTGCCGGTATCGCGCTGTTCCTGAGGTGGCAGAATGTGTATTCGGATTATTGGGTTGCGTTGCGTTATGCCAGCTTCAATGTTGTTTCTATCGCGACCAGTTCGGGTTATGCCAGCGTGGATTATGCCCAGTGGCCGATCTTTGCGCCGCTGTGGATGATGTTCCTTACCGCGATTGCAGCAAGTTCCGGATCGACCGGGGGGGGTATAAAGATGGTCCGAACCCTGGTGCTGGTGAAGCAGGCCGGTCGCGAGTTTCTCAGGTTACTGCACCCGGCAGCAATCAACCCGATGAAAATCGGCGGGCAGGTTGTGGCCAACAACATCGCGTTTGCGGTGCTGGGATTTATCTTCCTGTATTTTATGACAGTCGTCACGCTGACCTTCGTATTGCTGATAAGCGGAATGGACTTCATCTCGGCGCTTACCGCCGTACTCGCCTCGATAAACAATTGCGGCCCCGGTCTCGGCAAGGTCGGACCTGCCAGCAACTATTCCGGATTAACCGATTTCCAGACATGGGTATGCACGATCGCCATGCTGGTCGGCAGGCTGGAAATCTTTACGGTGCTGATCCTGTTTACCCCGCAATTCTGGCGGCGGTAAATCGTCATGACAGCGGGGACGAGATACGTTAGCATTAAAGGAATTCAAGACACTCAGAACGCAGAGTAAATCTGTGCCAATGCAAAAGGGAGCAAGATGAGCGAGGACCTGCCATTGACGGGGGTGAAAGTGTTGCTGATTGACGACAGCAATACCATAAGGCGCAGCGGGGAGATATTCCTGTCGCAGGCGGGATGCCAGGTGATCTTGGCGGAAGACGGATTTGACGGCTTGGCCAAGGTGGTGGACAACCAGCCGGATGTTATTTTCGTGGATGTGATGATGCCGCGGCTGGATGGCTACCAAACTTGCGCGTTAATCAAAAAACATCAGCATTTCAGAAAAACCCCAGTGATTATGTTGACCAGCAAAGATACGCTGTTTGACCGCGCGCGCGGCAAACTGGTCGGGGCAGATCAATATTTACTCAAGCCGTTCAACAAAAGAAGTCTGATAGAAGCAGTCATTATGCATACCCAAAAGGAAAAGGAGTTGGATTATGGGAATTAAAAGAATATT
>CAZCKZ010000370.1:0-1564 GCA_964499395.1 uncultured Gallionella sp.
CCGAGGAACTGGAGCACGATTTTTTGTGGCGCACCACGCAGGCGTTGCCGGAGCGCGGCCGGATCGGCATCTTCAACCGATCCTATTACGAGGAGGTACTGATCGTTCGCGTGCACCCGGAGATACTGCAAGCGCAGAATATTCCGGATCGGCTGCTGGATGAAAAAACCTTCTGGCCGGAACGCTATCGTTCCATAACGGACATGGAGAACCATCTGCACCGCAACGGCACGCGCATCATCAAATTCTTCCTGCACCTTTCGGAGGAGGAACAACGCAAGCGTTTCCTCGAACGTATCGACGAGCCGGACAAGAACTGGAAGTTCAGCCTTGCGGATATGACCGAACGGAAATTCTGGAAGCAGTACATGCAAGCCTATGAGGAATGCCTGGGTGCGACCAGCACGCGCGATGCGCCGTGGTATGTGGTACCCGCCGACGACAAGGAGAATGCGCGGCTGATCATTTCCGAGATCGTCCTCGAGACGTTCAGGTCTCTCAAATTGGCCTATCCCAAAGTCAGCGCGGAACACAAAAGGGAGTTACAGTTGATACGCAAACAGCTGGTGAAATAAAGAAGCAAGTCTGAAGGAATATCCATGAAAAATCTATTTCACAAGGATCGGCAAATCTCGGCCCAGCAGGGGCGGATGGTCCAGAAGCAGGCATCCTTTGATTTTCTGGATCCGGCACACGAATGGCGCCGTATTTTTGCCGAGACATGGGGTACGTTCCTGCTGGTTCTCGTTGCCGCAGGAGGCGGGGTCGTGGCAGCCCAGAGTGGCGGCGCCGTCACGCTGGGCATGCAGGTGGTGGCGCCCGGGCTGATGGTGATGGCGATCATCTACTTCATGGGCACGGTGAGCGGCGCGCATCTGAACCCGGCAGTCACACTGGCGTTTGCGGTGCGGCGGAATTTTCCATGGATTCGCGTGCCGGGCTATTTGTTGGCGCAACTGATTGGCGGTGTTGCGGCGGCGGAATTCCTGCATGCCATGTTCGGCACGGTCGGTGCGCTTGGCGCGACCGTCCCGGGCAGCGGTATCGGCAACGGGACTGCATTGGCGATGGAAGTGGTGCTGACAGCCGGGCTGGTGAACACGATCCTGGGCACCGCCTCGGGCGCGCGCAACATCGGAACCAACGGTGCCATCGCGGTGGGCGGATACATCGCACTGGCGGGCATGTGGGCGGCGCCGATCAGCGGCGCCTCAATGAATCCGGTCAGATCGTTCGCACCCGACTTCGTGCGCGGCGATCTGGGCACGACATGGATCTACGTGGTCGGGCCGGTGCTGGGTGCGCTGATCGGTGTCGCATTCGAGTGGATACTTAAAGGAAAACCTACCGCTGCGGGAGCGATTGCGGCACAGGGTACGCTCGATGACGATGATTCAGGGAAGCCGGAAGTCTGAGCAAGGCGGCGTGGTGGAGGTGATCAGGATCGAACTGACGGCCTTCTGATTGCGAATTCCACTATTAAGATTATCATCGAATATCAGCCAATATCAAAATTGATCACAACTCATTGTTTTACGGTGATTTTTTATTAAATCGCCCCTAT
>CAZCKZ010000371.1:0-1553 GCA_964499395.1 uncultured Gallionella sp.
CTGCTCTCCGCAGCACTCGCACTCTGCCAGCCCGGCATGCAGGCCGCATGGCACGCGACGATGACCGCCGACAAGCCGCCGGTTATGGCCAGGTACCCGTTCCTTGTATCCGGCATCCAGCGATGATTTTGCGGAATTTGCATTTGAAGAGTAGCATTTTTCTCTTGTCGCCCTGGCAGATCGGGCGGCAAGACCGCGGCAACGAAAGCCGTTGCCGGCTCCATAACCAGAACTCCGCAATTTAATTCAGTTTAGGAGGAATCATGGCAAACAACAACACTGACCAGTATCTGGAAAACAACAAGAAGTATGCAAGCGGACAGACCGTGCACAAGGCCGCCTACCCGGGAAAACAGCCGATCAACCCGGACAAGCATGTGGCGGTGGTTGCGTGCATGGACGCGCGGCTCGACGTGGAGGATCTGCTCGGCCTGCAGACCGGGGATGCGCATATCATCCGCAACGCCGGGGGCGTGGTGACAGACGACACGATCCGCTGCCTCATCATCTCGCACCATCTGCTCAATACCAACGAGATCATCCTGATCCACCATACCCGCTGCGGCATGCTCGCTTTCACCGACGACTTGCTCAAGGCCGGCCTGGAAGGCGACCCGGCGGCCGAGAAACTGCTCGGCCAGGCCACGTCGCGCAAGTTCACGAGCTGCAAGAAGTCCGCGTCGATGCCGTCCGCGTTTCACGCCTTCCGCGGCCAGCTCGAACCGCTCGATGGTCCGCGCAATGCAAAGCAGACCGAGCGCCTCGAGTGGGACGTGCGGCGCGGGATGTCTTCGATCCTGAACCATCCCTGGATTCCGACCAGCGGGCCCGACGCGGTCACGGTGCGCGGATTCATCTACGATGTGGACACCGGCAAGCTTGAGGAAGTGAGCTATCCGGGCACGATGGGAACGTTTGGCTGATGAACCCCTTGTCGTAATTGTATTACCGTGCACCCGCGCCGCAAGGCAGGGTGCCGGGTCGCCGAGATTGATGAGCCATCAGCAGACTGATCAGCGCGAACCCGTCACAGATTGCCTGAAGCCAGGTCAAAAACATCCACGCTGGTGTATCCGCCTCCGCCTGCGGTTACAACCTGCCCATAAAATACCGTTTCGCCGAGAGAGCCCGATATTCGGGATATCGATTGAAACGAACAATTCGGACAATTCGAAATCACGATCGAGTCCGGACCGGATTTGCTCCAGGTGAAATTGCTCACTGTCCCGGCAATTTCGGAAACTGTCGAGCCGGTCGTGGATCTTCCCGTACCATCTCCGAAGATTACGATCTGGTGCGAGCCGCCAAATGAACTCGTATCGGTCCAGTAAGTGGTTGCAGCAGACTGGTCAGCCCCGTTGATGATCAGGTCCGCTGGCTGGAGGGGCCGGGTAATGGTGATACGCGCAACCGCTGTTCTTGCACCTGTCCCGTCTGCATCGGCCGTTGCCGTGATCAGGTTGTCGCCGGGTACAAGCGCATAGACGTCAGCAAACCAGGAACCATAACCCTGGTAGTAACTGACATAGCCTTCTGTTGTTGAACCTGTGGCG
>CAZCKZ010000372.1:0-1527 GCA_964499395.1 uncultured Gallionella sp.
CCCACTGCAATCCATGCGCGGCGGCGTAGTCGAGAATCTCCCGGCGGGAACAATGCAGCAGCGGTCGCAACAAACCGGGCGCGCTGGCGCGCCGGTCAGGCATGGGCCGCTTCGACAGACCCAGGACAGGCATGGCACTTGCGCCGCGCACCCCTGCTCCGCGCAACAACTGCAGCAGCAGCGTTTCCGCCTGATCGTCAGCGTGATGCGCAAGTGCCACGTAGTCGCAAGGTTGCCGGGAAAACGCCGCAATGCGCAGCTTGCGCGCCGCCGCCTCGATGCCGTGCTCCCGCAGCGGTGCGATATCCACGTGTTCGACATGAAACGGAATACGAAGGCGTTCGCACAGGCCGGTACAGAACTCCGCCCATGCATCCGCGTTGCGGCTGATGCCGTGATGGACATGCAATGCGGAAAGTTGCCAGGCGTAACGCGCGGCGAGTTTGTGCAGCAAATGCAGCAGCACAACCGAGTCCGCACCGCCGCTCAAACCGATCAGGATAGCGCTATGTGCGGGAACAAGGGGTGCAATCAGCGATTCAACCCGTTGGGCAAGGAAATTATCGGAAACCACGGTCAAGCCCGGTGAACATCATTCCGGCTCGAACCCGGAACGACGGAAGATTGTTGCATTACTGAAGCGCGACTTCCTTGAACTTGCCATAACTCATCAGGCGATTGAAGCGATCCTGAATCAGGTTGACTGTCGGCTTGTTTTGCGCGGTCCTGAGCGCGTCCTGCAGGGCTTTCTTCACGTTCTGCATGGTTGCAGCATAATCCCGATGCGCGCCGCCCAACGGTTCGCTGATGATCTTGTCAACCAGGCCCAGCGCCTTCAGGCGGGTCGCGGTGATGCCCAGGGTTTCCGCGGCATCGGATGCTTTTTCCGCACTTTTCCACAGGATCGAAGCGCAGCCCTCCGGCGAAATCACCGAGTAGGTGCTGTATTGCAGCATCAACAGCGCGTCGCCGACGGCGATTGCCAGCGCGCCACCCGAGCCGCCCTCGCCGATCACCGTGCAGATGATGGGCACGCGCAACTCGCTCATTTCATACAGGTTGCGCCCGATTGCCTCGGACTGGCCGCGTTCCTCGGCATTCACACCGGGATAGGCACCCGGCGTATCGATGAAGGTCATGATGGGAATGCCGAATTTTTCCGCCAGTCGCATCAGACGCATCGCCTTGCGATATCCTTCCGGACGCGGCATGCCGAAATTGCGGATGATCTTCTCTTTGGTGTCACGGCCCTTCTGGTGCCCGATCACCATCACGCTCTGGCCGTTGAAACGGGCCAACCCGCCCACGATTGCCTTGTCGTCGGCAAACGAACGGTCGCCATGCAGCTCTTCGAAATCCGTGAACAGCGCCTCGATATAATCCATGGCATAGGGACGCTGCGGATGACGCGATACCTGCGAAATTTGCCAGGGAGTGAGCTTGCTGTAGACATCCTTGGTCAGCGCCACGCTTTTCTTGGACAAGCGGGCAATCTCGTCCGCGATGTCCAGTGCGGAATCGTCCTGC
>CAZCKZ010000373.1:0-1514 GCA_964499395.1 uncultured Gallionella sp.
GCGCATTTTCGTAGTTGCTCTGCTTGTACAAACGATGTTGCTGGCTGGCCGGCAGGTAGCATTTGGCGAGATATTCGCCCACCATGCGCTTGGAATTGAAGCGCGGCATGATGGTCGCCATCGAGTGTTTGGCCATCTTCACCCAGTTTGGCGAGAAGCCCATATTCCCGTGGTCATAATAGAGAGGCACGACCTGGTCCTGCAACAGTTCGTAGAGCGTGCGGGTCTCTTCGCGCGTGCGGACTTCTTCGCTCAATGTTTCCGATACCGGTTTGATCGCCCAGCCGTTTTTGCCGTTGTAACTTTCGCCCCACCAGCCGTCCAGCACCGACAGGTTGATTGTGCCGTTCATGCCCGCCTTCATGCCGGATGTGCCGCTTGCTTCCAGCGGATACAACGGATTGTTCAGCCAGACGTCCACGCCGGAAACCAGTTTGCGCGACAGGGCGAGATCATAGCCCTCCACCATCAGTATCTTGCCGATGAATTCCGGCATTTTGGATATATTGGTGATGCGCCGTATCAGTTCCTGTCCGGGGATATCCGCCGGATGCGCTTTACCGGCAAAAATGAAGACGACAGGGCGATCCAGACCGTCGAGGATTGTGCGCAACCAGTCGAGGTCGCCGAACAGCATCGTCGCCCGCTTGTAGGTTGCAAATCTGCGCGCAAAGCCGATGGTGAGAATATTCGGATTCTCAGGATTGACGTACTTGAGCATGCGATCCAGATGCGCCTCGGAGCCGTGATTGCGGAAATGCTGGGCGCTGATGCGTTCGCGCACCATATTCAGCATTTTCGCTTTAAGCGACTGGCGCACACTCCAGAACAGGTGGTCGGGGATATTTTGTACGCGCTCCCAGAATTCCACGTCGTTCATGCGCGCGCTCCATTCCAGCCCGAGATGGCGTTCAAGGACCTCGATCCATTCCGATGCCAGGAATGTCGGCGCATGCACCCCATTGGTGACATAAGTCATCGGATTTTCATTGGGCTGGATTTCCGGCCACATATCCCCGCAAATATTCGAAGAAACCTGGCCATGGATGCGCGATACGCCATTTCCGAAACGGGAACCGCGTATGGCCAGTGCGGTCATGTTGAAATCGGGACTGTCCATGGTGCGGCCCAGGGACAGAAACTCCTCCCGGCTCAGCTTGATCTCCGGGTAGTAATGTTCAAAATATGCCTGCACTATGTTGTCGCTGAAATGGTCATGCCCTGCGGGCACCGGGGTATGTGTGGTAAAGATGGTGTTGACTGCCACATATTCCAGTGAGGAAGCGAAGTCCAACCCGTCATCGTTGATTTTCTGGCGTATCCTTTCCAGGACCAGGAATGCCGCGTGGCCTTCGTTAATATGCCAAACGGTCGGTTTCAATCCCAGCACTTGCAGCGCACGCACTCCGCCGATACCCAGCACGATTTCCTGTTCCATACGCATCACCTTGTCGCCGCCATACAGACGGTGGGTGATATCGCGGTCATGCGGGCTATTGCTCGCCAGATCGGTA